>JBGTCS010000342.1:0-3280 GCA_041748715.1 Pyrinomonadaceae bacterium
TTGTGCTCTTTCGGAATCGACGCCTGACGTCGCAAAAGAAGCAATGGAGATCGCCAAAAAACACGGCACCATTATTTCCTACGATCTTAATTACCGTGATTCGCTCTGGAAGGCGATCGGTGGCCAGGCCAAGGCTCAGGAGGTAAACCGCGATCTGGCGAAATATGTTGATGTGATGATCGGTAACGAAGAGGATTTTACCGCATGTCTTGGTTACGAGGTCGAAGGCCAGGACGAGAATCATTCGAAACTCGACATAGCGAATTTCGAAAAAATGATAAAACGTGCGGTTGCAGACTTTCCTAATTTTGCAGTGGCCGCGACAACGCTTCGCAACGCAAAAACTGCGTCGGTAAACGATTGGGGAGCGGTTTGCTTTACAGATGGGCAGCTCCATCAGGCGAACATGCGCCCCGATCTTGATATTTTTGATCGTGTCGGCGGCGGTGATTCATTTGCCTCAGGCTTGATCTACGGTTTCCTTACCGGCGAATCCCCCGAGTGGGCCGTCAATTGCGGAGCCGCACATGGTGCCCTTGCGATGACAACTCCGGGCGACACAACAACTGTTGGCCTGACAGACGTATTGCGAGTAATGAAAGGCGGTGGGGCCCGCGTAGCCCGATAACGATTATGAACAGAGAACAGATCATACAAAAAATTGAGGAAATCGGAATTGTTCCCGTGGTTCGAGCCGCATCGGCGGATGAGGCAATGCAGGCGATCGACGCTATCAAAGAGGGCGGGATTAATGTACTTGAGATCACAATGACCGTCCCCGGTGCTTTAAAAGTCATCGAGGCAGTCACAGATAAGTACGGCAGCGAGGTGCTTGTCGGAGCCGGAACCGTGCTGGATCCGGAAACAGCCCGTTCCTGTATGCTCGCCGGAGCTCAATTCATCGTTTCACCCGCACTTAATCTTGAGACGATCACCATCTGTCGCCGCTACGGCGTTCCCATCGCACCAGGTGCTTTAACTCCGACCGAGGTTGTGACGGCATGGCAGGCCGGGGCTGATTTTGTAAAGGTATTTCCTGCGGGTTCGGTCGGCGGGGCAAGTTATATCAAGAACCTAAAAGGCCCCTTGCCGCAGATCAAGCTCATCCCGACTGGCGGCGTATCTCTAAAAACTGCCGCAGATTTTATAAAAGCTGGAGCCGTCGCTCTGGGGGTGGGCACCGATCTGGTTGATGTGAAAGCGATCCGCGAGGGTAATTCTCAAATAGTTACGGAACGCGCACGCCAGTTTGTCGAGATAGTCCGAGAGGCTCGCCAAGCTATTTAATGAAAGATGGCCGATTTACTGGAAGAGTGAAACTAATGGACCTTTTTATTAAATGAACGGAAGAAAAGCACGTAAAAGCACAGTGGCAAACATTTATCCACGGTGAGAGGGCTCGAAGTCTATTCACAATCTCCAAATAATACCTTTTCCGCATTGTTCCTAAGACAATGCGGTTTTTTTGTGCTGTGCTAAATTAGTCAAAAGAGATGCAAAAAGTTTTGACCGCCGAACAAATGCGCGAAGTCGACCGCCTGACGACAGAAAGGTACGGCATTCCATCGATAGTGTTGATGGAAAATGCCGCCTCGGCCGTCGCGCGTGTCATTACTGAAAAACTGGGCGGGTCGGTTAAGGGCAAATCGATCCTCATCTTGTGCGGCAAAGGCAATAACGGCGGCGACGGAGCGGCCTTGGCCAGGATTCTTGCTGATTTAGGAGCAATTCTGGAGGTGTACACGTTTGAAAAGGTCGCGGAATCGAAAGGTGATGCACGAACAAACTTCGAACAACTTCGAGCTATTTCATCCTCAGATTACGACGACAAAGGGCCATTGTACTTCGAAGATAATGTATTGATCGATTATTGGGTTAACACGACCGGTTTCGAAATTGTTAAGTTCGATTTACTTGTTGACGCCCTTTTGGGGACAGGTTTAACGCGACCACTTGATCTTCTTTATAGCCATGTCCCACTCGTTTTTTCCACGAAACATTTAGATAAAGCCATTCCGATCGTCAGCGTCGATATTCCATCAGGGCTTTTTTCAGATTCACATGAACTACCAGAATTGTATATCGAGGCGACTACTACGGTCACCTTTACCGCTCCAAAACCAGCCAATGTATTGCCGCCGGCATCGCAATTTAGTGGCGAACTGAGAGTAGCCGACATCGGGTCGCCGCAGGAATTGATAGACGAACAGCCGTCTCAGCTTTATTTGGCGGAAAGGGACGATCCATCAAATTGGCTTGAAAAGACAGCGTTCTCAAACGACGATTATAAGAATAAACGCGGCCACGTATTGTTGATCGCGGGTTCTGCAAATTATTCCGGTGCGGCGGTTTTGTGCGGCAATGCGGCAATGCGTTCGGGTGCGGGGCTCGTGACGATTGTTACGCCAAAGTCGTCGAAAGAGTCGGTTGCATCGCGGGTTTTGCCGGAGGTCATGGTTCGCGGCGTTGCCGAGACCCAAGGCGGAGCCATCTCGGATGAGGCTTTTCGAGATATTGGCGAGCTTTTGGACAAAGCAGATTCGATTGCGATTGGGAGTGGACTTTCTCAGAATGAAAGCACAAAGAGATTTGTTGAAAAGGTGATCGAAAATCGTCGTCAGCCGGCTATTATTGACGCAGATGCTCTTAATCTCTTATCGCCGTTTGCAAACCTGATGCAGAAGCCCGAGCGTGAGCAAGGGCGTAACATGGGAGTTGGTCATTACGCCCTTGCTAACGCGCGGGCCTCTGCATCCGACCTCGACACTGCGCCGCTGATACTTACACCGCACGAGGGGGAATTTATCCGACTCCTTGGAACAGACGACCGTGACGCGATACAGAACCGTGTTGGGGCGGTTAGGGACTTTGCCGGTAAAACACAATGTTATTCTTGTTTTAAAGGGCGAACGTGTTTTGATCTGCGAACCGGGCGGTAGAGTTGTAGTCAACCCGACAGGAAATTCGGGACTCGGAAAGGCGGGCAACGGCGATACGCTGACAGGCATTTTGGCCGGTTTTGTAGCTCAGGCCGTGCGGATGGAGATCGACATTTTCGAAACGGTCGTCGCCGCTGTTTACGTCGCTGGACTGGCCGGCGATATCGCCGAAAAGAAATACGGCAAGCGCGTGATGACGGCGTCTGATGTTCGCGAATGTTTGGCCGACGCATTCGCCGAGTTAGAAACTCAATTAACTTTATGAATTCAAAAGAATTATTAAAGATCTGGATCGACGCCTTTGAGGCCAAGGACCTTGATCGTGTTACGGCTTGTTACGC
>JBGTCS010000343.1:0-11396 GCA_041748715.1 Pyrinomonadaceae bacterium
GGCGTCTCGATCCGGCACGGCGGGCACCATGTCGCCCAATAATTGACAACAACAACCTTGCCGCGGTGTTCGGCAAACGTCCAGGTTCCACCTTCAATATTATCCAGCGAAAAATCGGCAGCAGCCTTTCGTTCGCTAACCGGCGAAACGCCAAACTGCCACCACGATTCGGGAGCCACAAAAAACAAAACGGCGGCAAAAACCGCCACATAAGCAAGGAAGTTCAACAATCGCCGTCGAAGCGGTTTTTTCTCGTTCCCGATATTCTTTTCCGAGGCGTCCGTACGATTTTCAAAAGTATTATCCATTGGTATAAATCTATATAAATCTCATTTTTTGAATCATCCGGACGGTAGATACGATCAGTTATTTTTACCCTAGCAAATCTATGCTAGCGGCCAGTCCTGATCGGCTTCCCGGTTAGAAGTTCACATCTATTGATGATCTAGATTCAGCGATTTATTCCAATTACATTTTATTTGGTGCTAATCACTTAAAGCATCGCACAACGATGGCAAGATAAGTTAAATATTTGCCAGGACCCGGCCCAGCCGCTCGTTGACATCGGCGGCCACCTCATCGATGGCGGGGTTGCTGCCTACGACCGACAACATTGCGCTGGCGTCGATCGCGGCAACCACCGACCGGTTCTTATCTTCCGCTTCATAAACCACAACATTGCAGGGCAGCAAAAGTCCGATATTGATGTCTTCCTGCAGCGTCTTGTAGGCCAGCGGCGGATTGCACGCTCCCAGGATCACGTAACGGCGAAAGTCCACGCCGAGTTTTTCCTTTAATTTTTCGTCGAGACGGATCTCGGATAAAACCCCAAACCCCTCTTTACCTAGTTCCTCACGCGCTCGCTCAACGGCTTTGTCAAACCCGATCGCGACCTCGCGGCTATTTCCATATTCGCCCGCGGCGGACATGCCTGTTCCTGTACTCATATTTTTTCCCCTTTTTGAAATTCTTCTATATTATCGTTTGTGTTCAGATCGTTTTTTTGACGTCGTGACCCGACATCGCATTTGCCGCGCATTCAGGTGTTAAAACCGAGCCGTGGCAAGATCACCAATTGTAAAAGCAAATAAATGCCAACGATCAGGATGATTGAAAATAGTCCGTCCATAATTATTTGGCCCCCTCATCAGATTTTGTCGAATGCGGCGGCTGCGTTTCCATTGGCAATTTTGCCGCCTCCCAGGCGGACGTCCCGCCCGTAATGTTAATCACATTTGTAAAGCCGGCATCGCTAAGAATGATCGCCGCTTTTTTCGAGCGATTGCCCGTTTGGCAGATCAGGTAAACAGGCTCGTCTTTTTTTAGACGATCGGTATTATTCGCGATTGTATCAAGCGGAATGTTTACCGCCCGAGCGGCGTGACCGCCGGCATATTCCTCGGTCGTTCTAACGTCGACGAATTGAGAATACGCTTTTGCGACTTCAACCTGTGCTTCAGTAACCGAAAGCTCCCTAATATCGGCTTTTGCCGCGGATGAGTCGCTCTGTGACTGGGTCGACGCCGAACTCTGACATCCCATTAAAAAGGCTGTTGCGAAAGCGATCGTAAGTAATATTTTCATCATTTATCTCCTATTGCGTTGTCGCACATGCGATCGGCGATACATCCGACTGAAGGCCTGCCGCTGTCCAAGCCGACGTTCCGCCCGTCACATTGTAAATTTTCTCGAACCCCGCATTTTCCAAAATACTGGTCCCGATACTCGACCGATATCCACCCTGACATATCACATAGGTCGGGGCCGTCGGGTCGAGCTGTTCAAAATCAGCGGCTATTTTGTCGAGCGGTAGATTCTTCGTTCCGGGCGCATGACATGCGGCATGCTCGGCACTGCGACGAACGTCTACAAATTGGAACGGTTTACCACTTGCGGCAAGCTGGTTTACCTCGTCGACAGTAACCTGCTCAACCGAATTGGTTTTGCCGTCGAACTTGTCGATCAAGATAAATCCTGTCACCAATTCGTGCCCCACGCGGGCAAGCCGCATCACGGCTTCGTCTATCTGATCCTTTGTTTCAGCGACTACCGCGATCGAAGTCCCGATCGGAATAAGCGTACCCGACCACGGTGCAAACTGTCCGCCAAGGCCAATATTTATTGAGTTTGGAACATGCGATGCACCGTACTCAAAATTCTTGCGAACGTCGATCACAACGCCTTCGAATTCGGCGATCTCTATTGATGACAATTCCGTCGGAGCAGGGATATCGGAAAGTGAGGCCGATCCCTCTAGATTCTGGGCCGCACTTTTTGAGAAATACATTGGAACTTCGGGCTGGTCGGCTGCAACGATCTTTACAAATTCCTCTTTGGTCATCGGCTGTAGGGCGTAGTTGAATTTTCGCTGTTCGCCCAGCGTCGACCAGGTTTCCTTTGAAAGAGATTTGCCGCACAAGCTGCCCGCTCCGTGCGCCGGATAAACTTCCGTGTCGTCAGGCAGCGGCAGTATCTTGTCGCGAAGCGAATCATAAAGCATCCCGCCCATTTCTTCGGCGGTAAAGCCGACTGATCCGATCAAATCCGGCCGCCCGACATCGCCGATAAACAGCGTGTCGCCGGTGAATATCTTTGGAGCGCGGACACTCTTGTCCGCCCGACCATCCCCTCCAATTTCCTCCGCCACAACTGTAATCCCTTCCGGCGTATGCCCCGGCGTTTCTAAAAATCTTAACCTGATGGAGCCAACCATCAGTTCATCGCCGTCCTTCACTTTATGCGTCGGAAATTTCGTCTTCGCCCGCTGCCCATAGATGATCTCTGCGCCCGTCTTGGCTGCCAACTCTATATGTCCGCTGACAAAATCAGCATGCGAATGAGTCTCGATCACGTATTTGATTTGCTGGCCGTTCGCCGACGCCTCGTCCAAATATTGCTGAACATCCCGCTGCGGATCGATGATCACGGCCTCCGATCCCGAACCCAAATAGTACGACGCGTGCGATAGACAACCTAAATAAAACTGCTTAAACTTCATATCCTTATCCTCCAACTATACCCCTTTTACCTTATTAGAAAAGTACGGAATAATTCATTACGATCAAAAAAGCGGCAACAGCCAGGATCAAAACTGCGAACATTCCCTGTAGTCGCTGAGCGGAAAAGCGATTGGACAATAACGTGCCCGCCGCCGCTCCGGTAACCGCCAAAGCTATCACTGCCGCCGTGATCTGCCACCCGAACTCATTGCTCCCCATGTGCCCTACTAAACCTGCCACGCAGTTGAGAAAAATGACAAAAAGTGATGTGCCGATCGCTTTCTTGATCGAGAGCCCTCCGAAAAAAACAAGGGCCGGTACGATCAAAAAACCGCCCCCTACGCCGAGAAATCCTGTCAAAACACCAACACCGAATCCGGCTAAAGCTCCCTGAACAGAGTGGGCCGCTCCCGTTTCTATTTCAGTGTCTTTTGCGGCATATTTTCTCCGCCAGATCATCGAGGCTCCGACCAAAAGCATCAGGACCCCAAAGATCAAAAGTAAAGCCTTGGCCGACACGAGCTTCGTAAGCGGCGATCCAAGCAGAGCACCGACAATTCCGGAAATACCAAATAAAAGCCCGGTTGAAAAATTTACGTTCCCGGAGCGCCAATGCAGGAACGATCCCAGCAAACATGTCGCTCCCACGACCGCGAGCGACATACCGACAGCCGCGTGCGGATCAACGACCAGAAAATATACCAGTATCGGCACCGTCAGGATCGACCCTCCGCCACCTATCAGTCCCAGCGACAGGCCGATTCCGGCGCTCAGGAGCAATCCGATAATGAATAGTAATGACACGATTATTTCGCCTTTAAATTACTTGATCGGCAGTGTTACAAACAGCCGGAGCTTTATTCCAGGGCATTTTGGCTATCACCATTCCCATGGCGCAGGTGTCCGTCGCCGCCGAAAACATAAGTCCCGCGCCGATAAACGCCGATATCAGGATCAGATACGGACTGATAAATGCCGCAAGTAAAATACCGGTCAGCACCAAAAACCCGGCTGCGAATCTAACCTGTCGTTCGAGTGACCAGACCTGTGAGTCCCCTTTGATCACTGGTAAATTCGCATTCGACCAGGCGATCATCCCGCCTTTGATCACATGAATATCTGTAAAGCCTTTCTTTAGGAGCTTACCGGCTGCTTGTCCGGCGCGGGTTCCCGACCGACACATCAAATAGACCGGTTTCGATCCGTCGATGTTTTCTGACTGACTGTCGAATTCCGAAAGCGGTATTAACCGTGCTCCGTCAATCCTTTCGCTGTTGAATTCCGAAAACTCGCGAACGTCGATTACCTGACATTGGGTGCCATCATCTAAAAATTTGTTTAATTGTTCAACCGTAATTTCTTTATGCATGATTCTTGAAACTTTTTCCTCCAAGTAATATACTTGATCTGTAAATGAGCATATAACTATGTAGTTATATTGTCAAGTATGCCAAGACCAAATCATCAAAACATGTCGCCCGAAGCACTGGCCCTGGTTGCTACCCGATTCAAGATCCTCGCCGAACCGGTCCGGCTCCAGATCTTGCAGCATTTGGAGACGGGCGAATCCAGCGTAACCGATATTACAAATTCAGTCCGCTCGACCCAGCCCAACATAAGCAAGCATCTCAAGATCCTGCAGGACGAAGGCCTGGTCGCCAGGCGCCAGGACGGTAACACGGTTTATTATCGTATTGCCGACGAGTCTGTTTTTGAATTATGCGAGGTCGTCTGCGGAAGCCTGAAAGTAAAGTTCGCTGAGCGAAGCGCGATGTTCGGCTAAAATTTTTCGCGAATATATTCCACAACAAATCGCTGCGGCTCATCCTCTTCAATCGGCGGCATTTCGTAAAAGCCGATCTCTTTTAACCCATTCTGCTCAAAGCGTCTCAGATCGCGGCGCGACATCGGCCACGGCAATTCATCAGGTTCGACATCGTCGTCGCGGCCGCGCGTGACTACAACCAGCTTTCCATTGGGGGAAACAAATGCCGCGATCGCGTCAACCACATTTGGCCGCATTTCAAGCGGCAACGGTTGGATCGTATAAACCTCCAGTACAAAATCAAAACCTGCGATCCACTCGCCTGGCGGATTAAATAGATCGGCGACTTCAAACATTATGTCGGTTTCCTTATGGAGATTTTCTGCCCACTCGATCGCCGTCGGCGATATATCAAAAGCAGTCACCCTGAATCCAAGGTCATGTAAATACCTTGCGTCATCACCAAGCCCGCAGCCGACCACAAGAGCC
The DNA here is from genome assembly GCA_041748715.1 of Pyrinomonadaceae bacterium. Lineage (GTDB taxonomy): Bacteria > Acidobacteriota > Blastocatellia > Pyrinomonadales > Pyrinomonadaceae > OLB17. The sequence continues at coordinate 5,254 of JBGTCS010000343.1, forward strand.
GTGTCTCCATTCCCTTTCAACCCCGTTTTTTCCGCCCACGCACGCAAATAGGTGTTTGGCTCAAGATCGGCCCAAGGGATCAATTCATTGTTACCGTTTGATTCGCTGTAAAGAGCCTCGAACCATCCGAGCGAATCGCCCCGAGCCGCAAAATCAGCCTGTATTTCGCGAGTTCTAGCTCTCGGGTCAAACTCTTCTTCATCTTCGTTCATAATTAATAAGGTATTGGGACGTCGACCGGAGATCCGCTTTCTTCCCACGCGTGCCATCCGCCGGCCATTGACCAGACATTTGTATAACCCATTTTTTGTAAATTGTCGGCTGCAAGCGCCGAACGATAGCCGCCGCCGCAATAAAGTATCAGCTCCGTCTCTTTATCCGGGATCGTCTGCACGATATCTCGTTCGATGATCCCGCGGCCCATATGCCGGGCACCGGTAGCATGACCCAACGCGAACTCGTTATCTTCGCGCACATCGATCAGGATGGCTCCGGCGGCCACACGCTTTTGCGTATCGGCCACCGTGACCTCGCGGACACGATCCGACGCGTCGCGGACGATCTTCAAAAACTCGCTTGAATGTTCCATGTAATTCCTATATGATTCTGCAAATTTCCCGATCTGGATCGTTTGATCAAATGTTTCTGACAAAGCTAATTTTACACGCCGGAGAATAGAAAATGAAAAGAATGACTTCTTTGTTGATAGCGATCATTTGTATCGGTCTTTCGGGTTGTAATAAAGACGCTGATGTCGATGCTTTTATCGTCGACCTGAATGCCGCCACCAATGAGATAGTCGAAACCATTGATGCCGCTCCGACCGCGGCCGGCGTGGGAGAAGCACAGAAAGCCTTCGACGCCAAAAAACCGGAACTCAAAAGTAAATGGAATGGTATCAAAGGAGCTATAGGTCTCCAGCTCAGCTTTGGAAAGAGGAAGGAGATCGAGGACAGCGTTGCAAATAATGTGACGGCGCTAAACGAGATCTCAACAAAACATGCGGCTGAATTGGCAAAAGACGAAGAGGCCTCCGCAAAGTTCAAAGCACTGCTCGCCGATTATCAGTCCGTCTTTGAACCGTCAAAATAGATTTTAGAAAATGCTTTCCAACGCGTCGAGTCGCCAATCTCGCCGCGTTTTTGTTTGTTTTCCGGCAAGTCGTTATAATCGTTCTATATTTTAGAATTTCACTTATTTAATACGAGGACAAAACTTTGGCAGAACAATTTGACGTAACAATTATCGGATCGGGGCCGGGCGGCTATGTCGCGGCGGTTCGTGCGGGACAGTTGGGACTAAAGGTCGCAATTATCGAAAAAGAAAAAGATGCCCGCTTGGGCGGCACATGCGGTCTTCGCGGCTGTATCCCGACAAAGGCATTGCTCAACGCGGCCCATCTTTATGAAAAGGCTGGGCATTTTGAGAATTTCGGGCTTAAAGTTTCGGGTTTGAGCTTCGATTGGACGGGCGTTCAGAAATACAAATCCGACGTGGTCGCGAAAAATTCGGCGGGCGTCACGTATTTGATGAAAAAGAACAAAGCCACGATATTTAACGGCTTTGGCAAGATCGTCGGAAAAGGCAAAGTCGAGGTTGAGCTCGCCGATGGCAAAAAGCAGACGATCGAAACAAAAAACATCATCATTGCAACCGGTTCGGTCGTAAAACCCATACCCGGATTTGAAACGGACGGAAAACAGGTTGTCAATTCGGACCACATTCTCGAGCTCGAAAAAGTTCCGAAATCGATGATCGTCATGGGTTCCGGTGCTGTCGGTGTTGAGTTTGCAAGCGTTTACGCGCGATTTGGCTGTGACACGACCGTAGTTGAGCTTTTGGATCGCATCGTTCCGATCGAAGACGCCGATGTTTCAAAGGAATTGCTCCGCAGCTTCAAAAAGCAGGGCATAAAATGCGAAACCGGCATCAAGCTCGACAAACTGGAAAAAAATAAAAAAGGCGTAAAAGTTTCGGGTAAGAACGCAAAAGGCGACGCCGTTTCGTTCGAAGCCGAGATGTTGCTTGTCGCCGTCGGCCGTATGCCGCTCATCGAAAACATTGGCCTCGACAAAACAAAGGTCGTCGTCAATCCGCGAGGCACGATCAAGGTTAACGAATTTTGCGAGACCGATGAACCGAATGTCTTTGCCATCGGCGATGTTATCGACACCGCATGGCTCGCCCATCTTGCTTCAAAGGAAGGCATCATGGTCGTTGAAAAGATTGCCGGTAAAAAAGTCGAACCGATCAAACAAAATCTGGTTCCGAATTGCACATACTGCGACCCCGAAGTCGCCAGCGTCGGCCTGACCGAAGAAAAAGCAAAAGAAGCCGGATTTGATGTCAAGGTCGGCAAATTCCCTTTCTCAGCCTCAGGCAAGGCCCGCATCCTCGGCGAGACCGACGGTTTTGTAAAGATCGTTTCCGAAAAGAAATACGACGAGGTTCTTGGCGTCCACATTATCGGCCCGCACGCAACCGAACTGCTAGCCGAAGCCTGCGTCGGAATGGCCCTCGAAACCACCGCCGACGAACTCGGACGCATCATGCACGCCCACCCAACAGTCTCCGAAGCCGTTATGGAAGCGGCCGAAGGTGTGCATGATCTGACGATACATATGTAATTGTTTATGGAGAGTTGGCTGAATCAGTGGCTAGCCGTGTAAACGGCTCGCCACTTTTTGTGGTATATTCTCCGAATAAAATACGATTGCACAAAACCTAGCTGTTAGGTTATTCTATTTATGCCGACGATCTATCGAACAGCGGGATTTCGGTTCGTTATTTGGCCCGATGATCATTCGCCTCCTCACGTTCACGTATTTCGTGCGGAATATGAACTTGTAATAAATCTCGGCGGCGCGGATCGATTGCCGTTTGTTCGTGACAATTATGGCATGCGAACGCGAGACGAAAATGCGGCATTGCTGATCGTGGCCCTGAACAATGAAAGGTTTTTGGAACGCTGGAACGAAATAAATGGCTAAAATATCAACCATCCAGGCTCTTGAAAGTCTGGGTTACAAGAAGGAAGAACTAAACCGCCAGCATCGTGAGGCCGTAAAGCGGAGCGAATGGTCGCTTAAGCATGAACCGCGCGCGGTATCGGCTAAATATGATAACGGCGAGGTTACGGTTCGACTGCGCTCCGGCTGGAGCTTTAGCTTTGATCCAAGAAAATACAAGTTCCTAAAGAATGCGACTGAAAAGGAACTTTCAGAGGTCAAGGCACTTGGGCTCGGTTTCGCTTTGGAATGGGAATCCATCGATCAGCATCTTGGCCTAGGCTCTCTGATACTCGATCTTATCGGAGAAAAGTATCTTGCGACGGAACTTGGCCGCCGAAATGGCTCTGCAACTAGTGAAAAGAAAAAGGCAGCCTCGCGAACGAACGGTAAACTCGGCGGACGGCCAAAGAAGGTCGTGTGACTAATTTGGTAATGAATGCTCACCCGACCGCATTAGAAGCCGTAACGGAAGCCGCCGATGGAGTGCACGATTTAACGATTCATATGTAATCTTTTGATATGAATTTTATTTACAATGTGTGATCAAATCATTCAAAAATTCCGAGACTGAAAAGATTTTTGATTTGATTCACTCCCGACGTTTACCGAGTGGTATTCGGCAGATCGCACTTCGCAAACTTCGGATGATCAACAATGCCCAGTCCATTAGACAAATATTATGGCTGCGATAAACCTAAAACCGATACATCCTGGCGAAGTTCTTCAAGAAGAGTTTATTAAACCTTTTGGCCTGACGACCGAGACATTGGCCGCAGGGACTAATATTAGTGTTGCGTTAATAAAGAAAATCACGTCCAAGCAGATAGCGTTGACCGCTGATATAGCATTACGATTCGCAAGATTTTTCGGTACGTCCGCACAATTTTGGCTCGGTCTCCAGACCGACTATGATTTGGATGTCGCCAAGTCAAAAATCGGAAATAAGTTGGAAAAAGAGATCGTACCTCTAGCAGCATAATCACTTATCAGAATCAACCCAAAAACGAGAGCCATATCGTCGCTCTCGTTTTTTGTTATAATCAGCTATTTTATGGCATCCGAAAAAACATCGTATCCGCGGAGCAAGATCAATATCCTTCTGCTCGAAAACATTTCCAACGCCGCCGTAGAGGAACTTAAACATAGCGGCTACGCTGAAATCAGGAAAATCGACGGGGCGATTAGCGAAGCTGAATTGGTTAAAGCTGTCAAAGGTGTTCATCTGATCGGGATTCGCTCAAAAACAAGGATCACAAAAAATGTGATCGAAGCGGCCGACAAACTTTTGGCGATCGGAGCGTTTTGCATCGGTGTTAATCAAATCGATCTGAAAGCTGCGACCGAGAGCGGCGTTGCGGTTTTTAACGCTCCGTACTCGAATACGCGGTCGGTGGCCGAACTCGTCATCGGTCTTTGCGTAATGCTGATCCGCAAGGTCTCGGACAAGAACGCGGCGGCACATCGCGGCGAATGGTTAAAGGACGCAACCGGCAGTTTTGAGCTTCGTGGCAAAACGCTGGGCATCGTCGGTTATGGCAATATCGGTTCGCAGGTTTCTAATCTGGCTGAGGCGATGGGGATGAACGTCATTTATTTTGACGCATCGACAAAACTGCCGCACGGAAATGCCAAACAGGTCCGGGACCTCACGGAGCTTCTGAAAAATTCAAACATCGTGACGCTTCATATTCCATCTGACGCTACTACGCGGAGTATGATCGGATCTCATGCTATTGACACGATGCAGAACGGCAGCATTCTGATAAACCACAGCCGCGGCGACGTCGTTGACCTCACTGCGGTAAAACAGGCGATTCTCTCGGGCAAACTAGCCGGTGCTGCTATCGATGTTTTTCCGGACGAACCGGAAAAAAATGGCGACGCGTTTTCAAACGTGTTGCAAAATCTGCCCAACGTGATCCTCACACCGCACATCGGCGGATCAACCGAAGAAGCTCAGGCGAATATTGGACTTGATGTCACGTCAAAGCTCATTAAGTATCTCGAACTCGGCATTTCCGAAGGTTCCCACACGGTTCCACCGGTCAATCTGCCGCCGCAGGAAGGTGCTCACCGCATTCTTCATATTCACAAGAATATCCCTGGCATACTCGGCGAGATAAACTCGCGTCTTTCAAAACACAACATCAACATCGTCGGCCAATATCTAAAAACAAACGACGATATCGGCTATGTAATTTTGGACGTCGGCACAAAGATCTCGAAAGATGCGTTCGAGATCTTAAAAGATATTAAAGGGACCGTGAAGGTCAGGATGGTTTATTAAATTAGGGAGGATTTAAAGCTATGCCGGGTGGATTCAGTGAGCCATTAGGACTTATTGCCTTTCCTGTAATTAAGACTATTGGGTACACAGCCTTCGCTTTATATTTGAATAAGTGTTTCCCGGAAAGACCGAGAAATATCCTTATGGTCGGTTTTTCGCGAATGGTTCTCGGGTTGGCTATTGGAACTGCCCTTGCTCTTGTTTCATTTCCTTTCGTATTTGTCTTCGGAATTGGAATTTTGGTTTACTTGATTGGGCTGATTCCCGTTCGCATTTTGGAATGGTGGCTTATAATAAAAGGATTCTACAGCGTTGATCGCCCGCTTGAATGGGCGGAAATGAAAAGACCGATAACTCTTGGCGTTATTACTTCATTTCTTTTAGATATACCGGCCCTAACCGGACTAGTATATGCCGCATCGTTCTGGATCTGTTAGGAATTATGAAAATTGTAATCCCAGGCGGCACCGGGCAAGTTGGCACGATTCTCGCCAGACGCTTCCACGCGGACGGACATGAGGTGACCGTTCTCGGACGAAACCCAAAACCCCAAATTTGGCGTGTTGAAAAATGGGATGCAGAAAGTCCGGGTGAATGGACAAACGAGATCGACGGTGCGGATGTAGTGATCAATCTGGCGGGTCGCAATGTAAACTGCCGATATAATGCCGAGAACCGGCGGCAGATAATGGATTCGAGGGTGAAGTCCACGAAGGTTGTTGGCGAAGCGATTGCCGCAGCTCAAAACCCGCCTAAACTTTGGCTTCAGGCGAGCACGGCAACAATTTATGCTCACCGGTTTGATGCTCCAAACGACGAACTTACCGGCATCATCGGCGGGGCCG
>JBGTCS010000344.1:0-4219 GCA_041748715.1 Pyrinomonadaceae bacterium
CTTCAGGGTGCAAAAGTTTTCGCTCTCGATATGGGCGCGGTTCTTGCCGGAACGCGATATCGCGGCGATTTTGAACAGCGTTTCAAGGCGATAATTAATGAATTGAAGGATCAGGAAAATGCGATCCTATTTATTGATGAGATTCACACGATCGTTGGTGCCGGGGCAGTTTCGGGCGGATCGATGGATGCGTCAAACATATTAAAACCGGCTCTTGCGGACGGTGCTCTCAGATGTATCGGATCGACGACTCATGCTGAATACAAGGCCGCTTTTGACCGCGACCGGGCTCTTGCTCGACGCTTTCAAAAGATTGATATCAACGAACCGACAATTGACGAAACCTATCAGATTCTGAAAGGCCTCAAGAAATTTTACGAGTCTCATCACAGCGTCAAGTACACCAACGAATCTCTGCGAACCGCATCAGAACTCGCCGGAAAATATATAAATGACCGCTTTTTACCGGACAAGGCCATCGATGTTATAGATGAGGTCGGTGCGTCGGTCAAGCTTTTACCGGCGAGCCGCCGTCCCAAACGAGTAACAGTTCAAATGGTCGAGAATACCATTGCCCGCATGGCAAAAATCCCACCCAAAACGGTTGTTGCGGATGAAAGGGCCCGTTTGAAAACCCTGCGCTCAGACATCAAAAAAACCATTTTTGGCCAGGACGAGGCGATCGACAAGATCGTCGATGCGATCCAGATCTCGCGGGCCGGTCTCGGCCATCTGACAAAACCTGTCGGGTCGTTTTTGTTCTCGGGTCCGACGGGCGTCGGCAAGACGGAAGTTTCAAAACAGCTTGCCGAGAATCTCGGGGTTGAATTTCTCCGCTATGACATGAGCGAATACGCCGAACCGCACACCGTTTCGCGTCTGATCGGTGCGCCGCCCGGATATGTCGGCTTTGACCAGGGCGGGTTGCTTACAGAGGCGATCATGCGAACGCCGCACGCCGTTCTCGTTTTAGATGAGATCGAAAAAGCTCATCCAAATCTGTTTAATCTGCTGCTCCAGGTGATGGACTCGGCGACGCTGACCGATAACAACGGCAAAAAGGCCGATTTTCGCAACGTAATTTTGATCATGACCACCAACGCCGGAGCCCGCGAACTCTCCTCCGGCGGCATGGGCTTTCGTAACTCGTCCGATACAAAAGGAAACGCCAAAGGCGTGATCGAACGCACTTTCACACCCGAGTTTCGCAACAGGCTGGACGCCTGGGTTCCGTTCCGCGCTCTTGACCTGGAAATGATCAAATTGATCGTCGATAAATTTATCAAGGAACTCAACGGCCAGCTCGCCGAAAAACGGGTTGTCGTTAAATTGACCGACGAAGCCCGCGAATGGCTCGCCACCAACGGCTTTGACGCCCGCTACGGCGCCCGGCCCATGGCCCGCCTGATCCACGACAAGATCAAACAACCGCTGGCGAATGAGATCCTATTTGGAAAACTCGCCGACGGCGGAAGTGCGAAGGTCAAAACTGATGATAATGGTTTGAAGCTTGATTTTCACTAGAACCATAACGCCTAATATTTCCAATATTTTGCATAAATAGATATAGATAATGTCTCGTTTTTTGTACTTTCTCTTAGTAACTGCATTGAGCGCCTTACCGATGGTTGCTCAGGAGCTAAATTCGGATTGCCCGAAACGCATTGGATATATTAATCGCAACCAAGTTGATCCACCGACAATTGAATTGCGTGGGCTTGAAGGGAGGGCGATCGATTCGAACGGCATACCTATCCCTAATATTTGCGTTGCTTTATTCACTGAGAGAGACCATAGGTTCGTGGCTCAAACTGTTACAGATGACGATGGATACTTTCGCATGGAGAAGGTTGGCATAGGAAGGTATCGTTTAGTGGCCAAACTTGAATCCGACTATCTTTGTCCCGTCAATCTTCGCATTCGGCGAGTTAGCTCTCCTCGAGGTTCCAGAAAGACTAAGCTGGTCTTGCATATGCAACCGTCTGGTATTGACGTTTGTAGTTACGGAGATACGGAGTAACAGACCATAACTAAGATCATCTACCTGACGCATGCGTCGATCAAGTCAAGAACATCTTCTACAAACCCTTTTGGAGCGCTTTCGACGAATTTCGCACCTCGAACCGAGTGATCGATTGATTTTACCTGCTCAACCATCACGAACCCGGTCAAAGAGGAGCCGCCTGGAACCTCGAGGTGGAAAGGAAAGTTTCGGTCTGTATTGGTTACGGGGCAGACGATGGCTAAACCAGTGTGTTTGTTAAAGAGGTTGTTACTGACAACCAATGCGGGACGTCTGCCTTTTTGCTCGTGGCCTGCCTGAGGGTCAAAGGAAAGTGTGATGAAGTCGCCTTTGTGTGGGATATAGCGAGGCACCTACCAATCCTCCTTTCCGACCGCTGGCCCGAATGAATCTTCTTTGGCCTTGTACCCTTTCGGAATCCTTGCGACGAGTTTTTTTATATCAAACTTGGGCTCTGCCTGAACCGCCTTTTTTACGAGGATCTGGCGTTCGCTCACAACGATCTCTACTTCGTCCCCTACGTTTATATCAGTTTGATCCAAAAGCTGCTTCGACAGACGAAGGCCTTGGCTGTTTCCCCATTTTTGAACTTTCGTAACCATCATATAATATTCCCTGATCGGATATCCTATGTATATACCGACGAGAGACTAATGTCAACATTTTATCGGATTGCTGATAAGCGGCCTTCTATTCTTCCTCATCTAAACTCAGTTCCGCTAGTTTTCCATCTTGTTTAACGGTTACCTTCCATAAGAACAATTTTTTCGCAATTTCCACACGGTACCGATAGCTTGGATTTGTTCCATTTTCGTCAGAATCTATAAAGGTAATATTTATCGGTGTCCCCAGCGAAGCGATCCGGCGATAACTTGCTTTTGCGCGTTCGCTCGAAAGCGAGCGGGCAAGGTCGGTCGAAAAGATCGAAGTGTCCAGCTTTTCTTCATTTCGTGCTCGAAAGGCTGTCATTAGCTTGTTGCCAAGACCAACCACACTCTCAGGTTTTCCCTTCAATGTTTTCAGCGAAATGTCAGGAACATAAAACTTCGCAATTCGCGTGGCAATCTGACCGCCGAGGCCTATTTCGCCGAGGTTTGTGAGAACGATCACGAACACATTGTCATCGACATAACGAAAATTTGCCGCTCCGAACCCGGCTGTTTGGCCGGTGTGACCGATCAGTTTGTGCCCGCGAATATCGGAAATTCGCCAGCCAAATCCGTATTGGGACAGGTTGCCGTCGTTAAATGTGAACTGTTTCCAGATCTCGCGTTTGCTTTCGGGTTTGAGAAACGTCGTGCCGCTGAGCGCCGCGTTCCATTTGACCAAGTCGCTGATCGTCGAGACGATCGAGCCCGCACCCATCAGATCGGTCAGGCTCCAATCGCGGCCCGTCAGTCTATCGACCCGCCATTCGTAACCGGTCGCGCGGTTTGGAATTATGTATTGCGGATCGCGATCGCCCGTTTTTGTCATTCCGAGCGGGCGAAAGATTCGCTCGCGCATATATTCGAGGTAAGTTTTGCCGGACTGTGTTTCGATAATATATGCAAGCAGGTTAAAGCCGCTGTTGCTGTAAATGTTGCGCTCGCCGGGCGTGAAGTCGAGCGGGTGCGGCGAAAGTTTTTGAATAAAATCGGTGACTTTCATTCGCTGCGAAAGCTCAAACCCTTCGAGGCTCGAATAACTTTTGACGCCGGACGTGTGCGTCAGCAGATTGCGAACAGTAACTTCTTTCCAGGCGTCGGGTGTATTGGGCAAGTATTTTGAGATCTTTTCATCAAGGCCGACCTTGCCGTCTTCGACAAGCAGCATTATGCCGGCCGCGGTCATCTGTTTTGAAACCGAGCCGATCTCAAAAACGGTTTCTGTGGTAACTGGGACGCTAAACTCAACACTCGCCAGCCCGTATCCCTGTAATTTTACGACCCGGCCTTTCTCGATAACCGCTACTGCTACGCCCGGAACATGACGTTCCGCGAGCTGCGATTTTACAAAGTCGTCTACCTGATCGGCATGTACCGAAAAGGACAACATAAAAGAAATGACAACACAATAGAAAGCTATTTTTGAAAATTTCATATCCCTCGGAATCGGTCTTCTGCTCGCCGTAAATGCTTGCTGTTCCTATCACAATTAAACGTGTTTAGATCCAAAAATTTAATTTCCGCCGATCGGGTCACCCGGAGGTGTTTC
>JBGTCS010000345.1:0-7702 GCA_041748715.1 Pyrinomonadaceae bacterium
TTTTGGAGTTGAATCAATTTTCCCTTGTGCGTTTCAAGACGAGAATGTTATTAAAATGCAAAAAATTACCGAATAGTGTGAAATATGGTTTTCAAAATTCCATTGGGGCTTTCGTAAAATATTTTTGTGTCAAGGTCTCTCTAATCCAAGAAATGGCAATTCTGTCTGTGTTTTCTTGTTGCCAAACAATCTGTCATCACCATCCCAAATTGTGAGAATGTCTCGATCTGATTCCAGATAATCCACCATCCATCCAAATTTCGCCGAAGGCTTGTTCTCGACGACTAAGACAAGTTTCGCATTCGGCAGGTTTTGGAGATAGCGATATTCGTATAGTTGGCTCAAACCTGACCGTATTTGGCTCTTGGTATTTGCCTCAGTCAACGACTTCATTTCGAAAATAAAATCAATTTCATCAAAACGCGCCGCGAGATCAATTAAATAGTTGTAGCGAGGAATCGAATCTTGTGCTTTAATTCTCTCCGCAACGAGATTTACTAAATGGCGATGAGCATTATCGGCACGTTCTGTACTGTTGCGATTTGATTTCAATCCGTCACTCTAAGTGCAAGTTTTACGGCTTCGCCGCTCGATGAGCGGTGAGTCTCTGACTCACCGTGGGGATAAATAAATCTTCGCGGCTACGCCGCCGCTTAGCGCCACTTTATGAGTTTGTGATCGGTAAGGAATGGCTCGTCATCGAGCGGATTTCCTTTCCAAAGCCGAGCGCTTGAAAAGCGATAATCTTCAGCTCGTTCGACAAGTCCGGCCCGTACCGGATTTTGGTGAATATAATTCACCTTTTGCATGAACGTGTCTTCTCCGGTAATTCGAAAAGCATCGGGATGCTGCTGCCAAACAGAATGTTTGTAACCTTTCCTCTTTTCTTGTTGCCGAAGTTTTTTCAATGAACTTTCAAACTCATTTTCTTTTAGATAATCGAGAATGCGTTTCGCGGAAATTCCATTAGTAAATCTAAGTACGTCTGAAATTTCCCGATGTCCGTCAGAGATAATATGAGAATGATCGGGCATGATCACATAGGCGAAGATAAATATTTCGCCGGATTTTCTCGCCTCGCACCAAGCGCCGCAGACAATTTGTTTGATAAGATCTAAACGGAAAATTGGCAGTCGATCATGAGCGATCGAAGTTAGGTAGTAGCAAGGTTTACTTCGCGTTATCTGAATCATTACCTCAAAGCGGCGGCATAGCCGCGTGGGTCAGTGGAGAAACCTCGCCGGCGAGGCAAAGCCGTCGCCGCTCATCGAGGGGCAAAGCCCAAAAACAATAACTGTCGAGAACCAAAATTCGTTTCTCTGATTGTCGTTCGCTCTATACTCTTTCAAAATAGGATTCTATAGATATTTTTTCAAATCAAAGGAAGTAGGTTTTAATGCAAATCGGCGTTCGAAAAGATAGTGAAGAAGCGCCATTCAAGGTTGGCGAGGAAGTCCTTGTGCTTAACAATCCGAACTTAGATAGTACGTTTGACGAACAATACGTAGGAAAGATCGGACGCATCGTGCATTTTGACTATGAATGTGGATGCGGCCAGAGCTTTCCATCTGACCCGATGATTGGCGTAATGTTCTGTGATGTTAGTCTTGAAGAATTCTGGAAAGAAGAGTTAAAACTGGTCGTTCAAAAAAGGTAATTTCTTTAGAGATTTGGTCAGCATGTGTGTCCGTGTGTGTAACTCAGAAAGCTGTTCATAGGTCAGATATGAAAAGCGATCTTTGATATTCATGAAAACAGTTGAGGTTAATTTGCTGTCAAATTCACGTCTTCGAGCCACATCCGCAACAATTACAAACCTTGAGTGAAAATCAGTCAGATCAGCGAATTTTATTAAGGAATTAAAAATATCGGTTGAGTGTTCAACTTCAAAAAAGGCCGTGGGCATCTTTCTATCATTGAACCAAATAACGTCGACGGTTTTCGCACGATTTATGAAAGGGTCATAACTGAACGGGTAAATCGCTTTGACGGTCGAAACCTCTCCGAGCGGTTTGCTTAGAAACTGCCGGTTCTTGTCTTGATTGGGACCAAAAGTACCTAAGCCGCTCAAATTTCCAATTTCGAGAAGAAGTCCCTGAAAGTATGAATGACTGAACGTCTCGGCAATCTTATCTTTAGGTTTTTCAATTGAAAATGAACTTAGGACTTCTTTTTCCTTGCTCTTCAACGCCCAGAGAACGGGCCGAATCTTGAAGAAAAATCGGTTGTCTTGAGCTATTCGATTTATTGTCTTGAACGGAGTCTTCGTTTTCCAATCCGAAATATCTACGTGCTGATATAAATGACCTAACGTAGCAAATCCGCCATTTTCTTCCATGACCTCTATCACCTGTTGATGTTGCGTAACGGAGTTTTTCATTGCGTTCTTAGGAATCTATTATGTCAATGGCCAATTCGTGTCTTTGCGTCGCTACTTATTAGTCTTTTCGAGTTAACAATCTTTCTATCATAGTTTTTAAAGAGTTCTATAATAGATTCATGGGCAGAATTTGTAAGAATTACTTTACAACCCAAATCAACTAATCTTGCGAATTCATCTGCGAGTTCCTCCTGGTCTTTTATGTAGAATCGTTCCTTCGTGTATCGTTCGAAATCCGAATACTTGCCAACTGGCAAATATGGCGGATCAAGGAAAACAAGATCATTTTTTTCTGCATTAGCTGTTAATACATTTTTATAATCACCGCATACTATTGTGGTTCCTTGCAAAGTTGTGCTTGCTTTTCGAAGAATGTCCGGCTGTAAGAAATTTGCTCCAACTACTCCGTTATATGGAGTATTGAAATCACCTTTTTGGTTTACTCGATAGAGACCATTGAAACAAGTCTTGTTCAAATATATTAGCCGCGCGGAGCGTTCAAGATCACAAAGGTTTGACGTGCCCAATGATCGAACCCGATAAAATGTTTCTTTGTCATTAACAAACCCTCGTAATCTATCGATTAAATTTTCAACGTCGTCTCTAACAGTTGTGTATGTGATAACCAGTTCTTCATTTGAATCCGCAAGAACCGAATTTGAGTTTCCTAATGCAAAAAATAATGCGCCGCCGCCGACAAACGGCTCAATGTATTTGTTGAATTGTTTCGGGGCCAATTCGAGCAAGTGCGGCAAAAGTTGAGACTTGCCGCCAGCCCATTTCAAGAATGGACGCGCGGATGTAGTTGGAATTTCCTGAATCAGTCGAGCACTTGTGGTCATTAATTCTTGAACGTCTTATTCTAAATGAATCTTCAAATCCTTGTCACTCCTCGCACTTAATATTCCTAAACATTCAGTTCGCTCGGGCGCCCGATCTGGACAACAAACTTAAACGACCGCGGCGAAATTCTAATGATGCGCCTTCGCCCCATCGGGAACATTCCCGTGATAAATCTCACTTCCTGTTGCTTTAAACTCCGCCGCCTTTTCGCTCATTCCTACCGCCAGTGCCTTCTCTTCCGAAATGCCTTGGTCTTTTGCGTATTCACGAACATCCTGAGATATCTTCATAGAGCAAAAATGCGGCCCGCACATTGAGCAGAAGTGGGCTAGTTTTGCACCCTCGGCGGGCAGGGTTTCGTCGTGATATTCGCGGGCAACGATAGGGTCGAGGGCCAGGTTGAACTGATCTTCCCAGCGGAATTCAAAACGGGCTTTTGAAACGGCATTGTCGCGGATTTGTGCCAAAGATGACTTTTTGCCAAATGATTGAAACGTATTCGATGCAGGTATCGCAGTAATATTTACCATCGTTCGGTTCGGTGAAAAGATTAAATTTTCCTCACACGCGGACGCAACCAATTTTCAATTTCGTCAACTTTCCATTTATCAGCCTCAACTGCCAAAACCATTTCAATTTGTTCGACTATTGTCCAATTTTTTTGATAGCCGTTTAGTTCCAGAAATCTTCGTAGTAAGGTTGTGGCGGTTCGTTTGTTGCCGCCAAGCCACGGATGGTTTTTTATCAAACCGAATAAAAGTGTGGCAGATTGCCGGATAATATCGGCGTTTGCGTAAACTGCGGAATTTTGCGGGCGAGCCAAAGCAGACTCAATCAAATCTCGGTGATCAACGCCGTAACGAACTTCCCCGAGCGTTCGCATTAAAGAAAAATGAATTAAAACCGCTTCTTCATATTTGATGTAAACGGTTTCAGTCGCCAAGGCGTTTTATCTCCTCAAAATACTCGCGTTCTTCGTCAACTACTTTGCTGACAAATTCTTCAATTTCTTTGGAGGGTTTGAGATAAACGCCGAAGATTGAATCGTTTTTGAGCGTCAAACTAATCAACGTGCCGTCCGCAAAACCTTCATTTTTGCAAACTTCGGGCGGAACTTCCAAAATCCAAGTATCTTTTTGAACAGCTAAAGTTTTTAATTCGCTGGTTTTTTCCACTGTTTCTAATATAACTTAACCTCAAACGTATCTTAACCTAATTAATTATACGGACAAAATTTTATTCAAATGGTTTCAGGTTGCGGGCTTATTGTGCGAAATTTTCCGAGTCGCTTTCTATATCATTTCTGCCAAACCCTCGATTGTAATTGGGCTAAAATCTTCTCCATTTTGCCAATTGGCTGTGCCATATTCGATATATAAGTTGAAATCAGCTTTCACACGAAAATCAATGATGCTCTTTCGCCCCATCAGGCAGGTTCCCACGATAAATCTCGCTTCCCGTTGCTTTAAACTCCGCAGCTTTTTCAGCCATTCCGACGGCAAGTGCTTTGTCTTCCGCGACGTTTTGTTCTTTGGCATAATCTCGAACGTCCTGACTGATCTTCATCGAGCAGAAATGCGGGCCGCACATTGAGCAGAAGTGGGCGAGTTTTGCTCCTTCGGCCGGGAGGGTTTCGTCGTGATATTCGCGGGCGACGATCGGGTCGAGGGCGAGGTTGAACTGGTCTTCCCAGCGGAATTCGAAGCGTGCCTTTGAAACCGCGTTGTCGCGGATCTGTGCACCGGGATGTCCCTTTGCAAGGTCGGCGGCGTGGGCGGCGAGTTTGTAGGTAATG
The DNA here is from genome assembly GCA_041748715.1 of Pyrinomonadaceae bacterium. Lineage (GTDB taxonomy): Bacteria > Acidobacteriota > Blastocatellia > Pyrinomonadales > Pyrinomonadaceae > OLB17. The sequence goes on from JBGTCS010000345.1 coordinate 5,019, forward strand.
ACGCCGTCCTTTACGTCTTTTTTATTTGGCAGACCAAGGTGTTCTTTTGGCGTGACGTAGCAGAGCATCGCACAGCCGAACCAGCCGATCATTGCCGCACCGATCCCCGAAGTGATGTGGTCATAACCCGGTGCGATGTCGGTTGTCAGCGGTCCAAGCGTGTAAAACGGGGCTTCGTCGCAAACCGCCAACTGCTTGTCCATATTCTCTTTGATCAGGTGCATCGGAACGTGTCCGGGGCCCTCGATCATCGTTTGGCAATCCATTTCCCAGGCGATTTTGGTCAGTTCGCCAAGCGTGTCGAGTTCGGCAAATTGAGCCTCATCATTTGCATCGGCGATCGATCCGGGACGCAATCCGTCGCCCAAAGAGAACGAAACGTCATACGCCTGCATGATCTCGCAAATCTCTCTAAATCTTGTATAAAGAAAACTCTCTTCGTGATGAGCCAGACACCATTTCGCCATGATCGAACCACCGCGTGAAACGATCCCGGTTGTCCGTTTTGCCGTCATCGGAATATACGGCAGACGAACTCCGGCGTGGATCGTAAAATAATCGACGCCCTGTTCAGCCTGTTCAATCAGAGTGTCGCGGTAAATTTCCCAGGTCAGGTCTTCGGCCTTGCCGTTAACTTTTTCGAGTGCCTGATAAATTGGGACCGTGCCGATCGGCACCGGCGAATTTCGCAGGATCCACTCGCGGGTCGCGTGAATATTCTTACCCGTCGAGAGATCCATCACAGTGTCGGCTCCCCAGAGAGTTGACCAACGCATCTTTTCGACCTCTTCTTCGATCGAAGACGCGATGGCGGAATTTCCGATATTTGCGTTGATCTTGACGAGGAAATTGCGGCCGATGATCATCGGTTCGGATTCGGGGTGATTGATGTTGTTAGGGATAATCGCACGGCCTCTCGCTACTTCGTCGCGGACGAATTCGGGGGTTACGAATTGGGGAACGCTCGCGCCGAAGGATTCGCCTTTGTGTTGGTGGTTTAGCGAGCTGCGGTCGCTTCGCTCCGACTGGCGGACAAGAGTGTCCGCACTCCGCCCCAGATTTTCACGGATCGCGACATACTCCATCTCTGGCGTGACCACGCCCTGGCGGGCATAATGCATCTGCGTGACACATTTGCCGGGCTTTGCTCTCAATGGAGCACGACGAAGGCCCGGAAACTCTTCCAAGGTGCCGCGTTCGTTGGCCTTTGCGATCTCTTCGGCGCCCTTGGTCAGATATCCGTTATCCTGCGGCAGAATCTCGCGGCCCTCATATTCCTCGACATCGCCGCGCCCGACGATCCAGTCCCGACGCAAGGCGGGCAGGCCTTCGCGAACGTTACATTTCTCCGCAGGGTCGGTCCAAACACCGCTCGTGTCATAAACACGAACCGGCGGATTTTCCTCAAGATTATCGTCAAAATCCTTAGACGGCGACAACGCGATCTCGCGAAACGGAACTCTTAAATTGTGTTTGTTATGGTTTGCGGTATTGCCGTTTGTCTCGACATAGATCTTTCGCGAGGCGGGCAATTTCACCTCGTCGCTGCCTATTTCTACTGACTTCTGACTTCTGACTTCTGACTTCTGTTTCATTGTTTTTCTTCCTCCGGCGGCATTATCCGCGTCAGGTTTTTAGGGTAATGTCCACCCAAGTGAACAACTCTCAGCCAATTCGCTCCCCCGAAAACTTGTTATTTAATTCTAACGAAATAAATTGAAATTGCCCATATCACACGGAGACGGACGAGTCTTCGGCATCCTTGGCAAGAACCCACGTCGTCATACATCGAATATTCTCGACATTTGTAGTTTTGATCGGTTCGAGAAAGCGGCCGCCGACGCCGTTGGTTGCGTCTCTCAAAATCTCTTCGTCAACAATAAAACGCTCGGTTCCATCCGGCATCATGTACCGCCCGCTAGATGTCGGGATTAGCAAATTTTTGATGCCGATTGATGATGCAAGACGCGCGAAAAACATGCCGCCGGGTTTGAGCGTGCGCCACAATTCCGCCAGCCACCGATCAAATTGATCTCGGTCTTCTGCGAAATGCAGTACGGTGTTGCAGATCACCCAATCGAAATTCTCGTCTGGGAACGGGATCGATTCGAGGGTAGCAGTTTGAAAGTTATCCAGCGAAAGCTTGGGAGCCAGTCGTTTCGCGAGATCCTGGATATTTTTGACCGCCGTAGAATGGACATCGATCGCACTTACGTCAAAACCGTTTCGCATTAACCAAACGATATTTCGCCCGCCGCCACAGCCGGCGTCGAGGATTTTCATTCCGGGAGCGAAACGCCCCTTTTGGATCTGGTCAAAAAGATAAATATCGATGTCGCCGAATATTTCGCTAATGTTCTTCATGGTTTGTCAGTCGGCGTCCGCAATTTGGAACTTCATAAGATTGATTTGCTCCATCTGATATTACCGCAAATCAATTTTTCCGGAGACAATGCCAACACGACGTCCGTGTAGGTTAATATGTAGGTTAATATAATGTGGGGATCTTCCATTTGACGCTTTATGACAAAAATAACCGCGATCATGCTCTCTCTCTTGATTTTCGCTTTCGCATCGGCGTGTGCCTCTGCTGGCATTGCCGTCGACTCGGTTGTCTCGACCTCGAGCGGCGATGCCAAATTCCGCATTGAGACAGTCGCCAGCGGGCTGGTGGTTCCGTGGGG
>JBGTCS010000346.1:0-3361 GCA_041748715.1 Pyrinomonadaceae bacterium
CGTCTTTGATCCCGGTCAGCTCGGCGACGGCGTCGATCACCCGCCGGTCCTGAAAAGCAAAGGTGATATCGGCGATCATTGGACCAAATTTGTCGAGAGATTTTGAAGTGTATTTCCGCTCGCGAAAGGAATTCATCAAACGCATCTCGCCGACCGGCGGAAAAACATCGGCGATTCGCGTCGCTATTTCGAGCGGCAGCAGATCGTCGATCACTGTGTGATTTGCAGTCACATTTTTACCGCTCGCAAAATCTGCCTTAATTGCTGCGGCATCGCGTTCCAGTCGATCGAGAATAAGTTTTACAAGTTGGTCGCGCATCCGCCTTAAGTCTATTATTGCCGACGAGAAAGAACAATTGAACCACATCGTCTCACATTCGGTTTTTGGAACTTTTCGGGGAAGAGGTTTCCCGCAAAGTCGCTAAGACCGCAAAGCGTGGAACAAAAAGATTGACTATTCACGGTATCAGTACGTCTTAAAGGTGGTCGATAAAGATTTATAGAGGTATGTATTCATGGACAGAAGATATTTTTTGAAAGCGAGCGGAATCGGCTTGGCGAGTTTTGGGCTTATGGCCGCCGCACCAAAATTTTTGCACCAGTTTGCAAATGCTTCGGTGCTGAACGGTGGTGGTTACGGGAAAAGGAAGGTTTTGGTGACCATCTTTCAGCGAGGTGCGGTCGATGGACTTAACATGGTCGTGCCGCATGGCGACAGCGAATATTACGATATGCGGCCGAACATCGCCATTCCAAAACCGGGAAAGACCGACGGGGCGATCGATCTCGACGGACACTTCGGGCTGCATCCGAGCCTCAAACCGTTTGAGCAATTTTGGAGATCAAAACAGCTCGCCATTGTGACGGCCGCCGGATCGCCCGACAATACCCGTTCGCATTTCGACGCCCAGGACTATATGGAATCGGGCACGCCCGGTTACAAGGGCACAAAGGATGGCTGGCTCAACCGCGTTCTGCAGGCGAAGACTGATAAAGACGCATCGCCGTTTCGGGCGGTCGCTATGACCCAGAAGCTGCCGCGTTCCCTCTATGGCCGAAGCCCATCGGTCGCGATGTCGAACCTCGCGGATTTTTCGATCAAAGCCGGCATTTATACACAAAATATGGCCGGCGGTTTTGAGGGAATTTATCAGCAAAACGCAAAAGACAGCCTGGGCGAGATGGGCAAGGAAACATTTGAGGCCGTCAATTTCCTAAAGCAGGTAAATCCGGCACAGTATAAGGCCGAAAACGGAGCAGTTTATCCGGCCTCTGATCTGGGCCGTTCGCTCCAGCAGATCGCACAATTGATCAAAGCGGGCGTCGGTCTCGAGGTCGCGTTTACCGACACGGGCAACGACATCCGCTGGGACACGCACACTAACGAAGGCGGTTCGCGCGGCCAGCTTGCTAACTTTTTTAGGACATTTGGCCAGGCGATCGCGGCATTTGCAACCGATCTCGGCAAAAGGATGGATGATGTTCTGGTTGTGACAATGTCCGAATTCGGCCGCACGGCCCGCGAAAACGGCGGACGCGGCACCGACCACGGCCACGGCAATTCGATGTTTTTGCTCGGGAATTCGGTAAAAGGCGGTAAAGTTTACGGCGACTGGAAAGGTCTCAGAAACGACCAGCTAAACGAAGGCCGCGACCTAGCAGTCACTACGGACTTCCGAGATGTCTTTGCCGAAGCCGCGAGCAAGCACATGGGAGCCAAAGATCTCGCCAAGATCTTTCCAAACTATACGGCGACGAAGGAGAAGTTTATAGGGTATTTGGTATAAAGCTTATCTTGTATAGTCCCGCTAAAATACGAAACGTAGCACTACAAATTGGTGGTCATCAAAACTGTTTGGTGTCATTCGTCGTCAAAAGCTCGATTGTAGTCGGTCGCACTATGAAGGATATGTAATATCCGAATTCCGGTCGCTGTTGGAAGATAAAATATCAAATATTTCTCAAAATGTTTTACTCTCCACATCCTGACTTCGTATAACCCGACGTGTTCGAATTCTCGTCCGCTGCCAATGAGTGGGTTAGCGGAGAGAAATTGAAAGGTAGTATCGCAGGCATCTAGAAATCTCTGTGCAACCTCTTCGTTATCATCGGCGAGATGGGCCGACAGTTCAACGAGTTCCTCAAAGACACCCTCGTCATACATGACGCTCATTATTGTTTGGCCAGCCGCTTAGCGAGTTCTGCTCGAACGTCCTGAATGTCAAATTCCGTCTCAGTTCCAGACTGAAGTCGGTCGAGAAGAAGCCTTTCAACTTTTTGCCCCTCAATCCGCTTCTGATCCGCCCTGATAAGATCGCGAACGTACTCGCTGACGGTGCCATAGCTGTCGTTGGAAAGTCGCTCATCGACATAGGTTTTTAGCGATTCGGGAAGCGAAATATTCATCGTAGTTGTTGCCATAGACTAACGATAGATTATGTTGGCAAAGTTTGTCAATATTTGGCAAAGCGTAACGCGATCATTTAAGTTTCTTAGACCATCTCCGCCAGTCGAATATTTTCTTTCGCATGCCAAATATCATAGTTTGCCTGTATGGCTAGCCAGCTTTCCGTTACTCCATATTCCTCAACCTCAACCTCAAAGCTTGCAGCTTGATAAACCCTTCAGCATCATGCTGATCGTAGGCTCCGGCATCGTCTTCGAAGGTGACGACGCGTTCGCGGTAAAGCGAGTTTGGCGATTTGCGGCCGGTTACAGTGACGTTGCCTTTATAAAGCTTTACGCGGACATCGCCGTTGACGACCTCTTGCGTTTGGTTGACCATCGATTTTAAGATCTCGAATTCCGGTGCGAACCAAAAGCCGTAATAGACCGACTCGGCAAATTTTACGCCGAGGCTGTCACGGAGACGGGTTACTTCGCGGTCCATGGTGATTGATTCGAGCGCTCGATGGGCGGATTGCAGAATGGTGACGCCGGGGGTTTCGTATACGCCGCGTGATTTCATGCCGACAAAGCGGTTTTCGACCAGATCGACGCGGCCGATGCCGTGTTCGCCGCCGAGGTGGTTGAGTTTTGTAAGCAGATCGACGGCTCCGTATTTCTCCCCATTTATCGCGACCGGCTCGCCTTTTTCAAAAGTTATCGTGATCTCTTCGGCTTTATCCGAAGCATTTTCAAGTGATTTCGACAGAAGAAAAATATCCTCTGGCGGTGCGGCCCACGGGTCTTCTAAAATGCCGCCTTCGTAGCTGATATGCATCAGATTGCGGTCCATCGAATACGACTTTTCGGCGGTCGCCGTGACCGGAATGCCGTGCTTTGCACAATACGCGATCAGATCTGCACGGCCCTTGAATTCCCAGTGCCGCCACGGAGCCACAACCGTGATATCCGGCTG
>JBGTCS010000347.1:0-6356 GCA_041748715.1 Pyrinomonadaceae bacterium
ATTAAGGAAAGGCGTCGCGGCCGTATTCAAAACATCCGCCCCAAATATATCGCCAAAACTCACATTGCGGACGGCCAGCTTCGACACGTCAAATTTGAGACCTATAACCGCCGAGCGGAATGCTCCGCTTCCCTCTACCACCACCGGGATCCTGATCTTTTGACCGGCCTTCATTTCGGCCAATTCGTTTTCAAAGCGAATGTTAACGGTCGACGCAGGAACCGGATCGATTGACGAAACCGGCTGATCAATTACTTCATTAGATGTGACGGCCGAACCATTGACAAAGTTGGCTGTTTGGTTCAACTGAATCGTCTTAACACTGTTATCAATCGGTTTGAGGATCGGCGAAGGTGCCGGGACGGTTTTCGCGGCTGCTGTTTCCGCCGGTTTGACGGCATTTTGAGCCGACGTCGTCTGAACATATTCCGGCGAATCCTCGATCGCCCGATCCGGAAGTTGAATCGCTGCAGCATTTGGCATCCGACGAGAAGCGGCCAGCATTTCTTCACGATCTTCTTCGATGATCATTGCTTCGAGCGAACTATTTGTCGGCACCGCAAGACTGCCCGTTGATCGCTCGATCTCGTCCTCAGGCAGGATCGCAGGTGCACGGATCACTCTCGGCGTCACCGCTATCACGATATCAACCTGTCGGTTGTCGCGTGTCGGTGTCGAAAAAAGCCGTCCGATTATCGGTATCAATCCGAGTAACGGCAACCCGGAGCGGCCATTCGACTCGACCCCCTGGGCCACACTGGCCAAAAGCAGCGTTTTATTATTTTGAATTCGGGCGGTTCCTTTTATAGTTCTCTCGGTAAAAGTTGGAGTTAGCGATTGAGCACCAGAAATATCTTTGGACTCAATCTCCATAGCAACTTGAACGTCCTGATTAGGGAAAACTATCGGCTTGAATTTCAGCGTTAAACCCACCTGTTCATAATTGATAACACTCGCCGTCTGCCCGTTGTTGTTGATATTATTGTTGCCTGTGGTACCGACCCCCAAAAACTGGGCACTCTGAACCGGAACGCGCTGACCGATCCGGGCCGACGAGTCCTCATTATTAAAGGCATGGATCTGCGTCGAAGCAATAAGCTTGGTGTCGTTTTTGTTCTGAAACGCCGAAATATTTGCTGCGGGTAATATGATCCCCGTGGCGATCGCGGTTGGAATTGCGGCTCCCAGCGAATTTAGCACGGAACCGGCTCCAAATTTAACGGCCGCCGGCTGTGAGCCGCCCAGATTTGTCAACTGTGACTGACTTCCGATCTGGTTGCCCAATTGAAGAAGATCCGATCGGTTTACTTCATAGATAGCCACATCCATGACGACTTCGGCCCGGTCCTTATCCAGCGATTTGATCAATTGGCCGATGAGCCGAATATTTTCCTCAGTGTCACGGATGGTAATACTGTTCGTCGCATCGTCCGTCAAAACAATCGTCTGAGAGCGGCCAGGCTGGGCCGGGATCGCGGTCTGAACAACCTTTGCAACGTCTTTCGGGGCAGCATTTGCGAGATAAAATGTTCTCAAAACAAGCTGCTGAAATTTCTGCCGCTGCTGCTGCGTCGCGACGATTATTGTCCGCGGTCCAACTTTCTGAAAGAACAAGCCTTCCTGTAGAAAAATGTAATCAAGTGCCCGGGCTCCCGTGACATTCTTTAAATCGATAAAGACCTTTCGAGATTGGCGAAAAGATTCGACATCGAACAGGACGTTAAGATCCAGATCGCGGGCCAATTCTTTTACGATAAATTGTAAATCGACGCCGCCCGGAAAGGGCAGATCGCGAAGTTTCTCAAGTTTCTGCGGGAGCTGTGACGGACCACCGTTCGCCGCTGGAACCACATAGCCGGTTGGGACCAATTTAACCTTTCCAGGTTCGCCCGACAGGTCGCCGGTCGATCCCTCATTTATTAGCTGTTGAAGCCGAACCATCCGATCCATTTCAGATTTTGCCAACTCGTTTGTCGGGTCAAAGGCATACGCCCGGCGAAACGCGACATACGCCGCCTCAAAATCTTTTTCTGCGGCGGCCGTCGTGCCGCGCTTCATAAACATCTGCGACGCATTAAAAAGGGCTCGAGCCAGATGAAGCCGGTATTCCGGATTTTTAGGACTCTCCGATACAGCGAGTGCAAATTCCTCAACGGCCTTGTCCCAAACCTGAGCGTCCTCGTGCTTCATTCCCTCTTTGAAATGCTTTTTCCCGTCGTCAAAAGCAACCGCCGAGACGGGCGAAAGCAAGGACACTAGAAGCAGCAGGCTGATGAAAAAGCGTACGTAGATTGATTTTTTCATAACGTTCTAATTTTTGAATCGGATTCGGACAGCCAAAAAACTTTTTGTTGTCGAGTCACTTACACGCGACGTCTCCGCTAAAGTTTCAAAAGGTCCTGAGCGATATATTCAAAGAAAATAACCTCTCGATTTTCGGTTCTTCGGGCCAATAATGCAACCTTCAGTTTTAGGCAGCCGAACGACTGACAATTTCCCCCGGCCCACCTCTTCACAGTTGACGCCGAAGATAATCGAGAGCGGCCTGGCTGGCCCGCCACCGGATCAAATTGCGGTCGCCGGGCAAACTTATCCTAACGGATTTCTCGCCATCCGGCCCCGCATATCCGATAAAGACAGTGCCGACCGGTTTTTCTTCGGTGCCGCCATCCGGACCCGCGATACCCGTAACCGAGATCGAATGATCGGTCGACGCGTGGGATCGCATCCCGACGGCCATTGCTTCGGCACATTCGGCACTGACGGCGCCATGTTTTTGTATAAGTTCGGGCGGAACCCCTAACGTTCGCGTCTTGGCCTCATTAGAATAGGTAACCGCTGCTTCCAAAAAATATGCGGACGATCCCGGGACCGAGGTAAACCGCTGACCGATCAACCCGCCGGTGCAGCTTTCAGCCACCGAAACCGTTTGACCGAGTTCGCCTAGACGCTTGCCGACAACCTCTTCCATCGATTCGCCGTCAAGCGAAAACACCGAGTTGCCAAGTGCCGCTGCAAGTTCGTCCACCAATTTCTCGACTGTCGCGGCGGCTGTTTCGCGCTGATCGGAGCGAGCAGCGACGTGGATCTCAACCTCGCTTTTGTTAAATAGGATCGATGTCTCAACATCGGGATAAGCCGAATAGATTGGCTCAGCGATCTCGTCGACGGCGGATTCGCCTTTGCCAGAGACCTTTATGATTCGGCGAATTACATAGACCTCGCCCGCGATCGTTTTTAGCTTTGGAAAAACATGGTCTAGAAACATCGGCTGATTTTCACGCGGCGGACCGGGCAAAACAACAAGCATTTTACCGTCCAGGTCGGCCATCATTCCAACCGCCGAACCGTTCGGATTTGGCAGTATCTGGGCACCTTCGATAACAAACGCCTGGCGCTTGTTTATCTCGGGCATGTCGCGGCCCCACGCACGAAAACGTTCACGCAAATGCTGTTCAAGATGTTCGTGATAGACCAATTCAATATCCAACGCCCGGGCGGTACACGGCCGGGTTATATCGTCCGCTGTTGGACCGAGGCCGCCCGTTGTGATGACAATATCGGATCGCCGCATAGCATCCCGAACCGTTTCCTCAAGCCGCGCCTCGTCATCACCGACGATGGTCTTGAGTTTAACTTCGATACCGATGTCATTGAGTTTTTGGGTCAGCCAGAGACTGTTGGTGTCGGTTTTGGTCGGAGTGAGGAGTTCGGAACCGATGGCGATAATTTCAGCAGAAAGCATAAATATATTTTCGCCTTAAAAATGTAATTACTAAAGTTCTGATGTCGGGATATTCGCACACCGATAGCGATTTAATAAATATCGACGACCGGCTTACCGTCCGAATTGATATACGCGCGATACATTCCCTGCGAATTAAACGAAACGGCCATATTACCAAATTTGTCGATTGCGATGATGCCGCCATCGCCGCCCAGGTTTTGGAGCTTCTGCTTGATCACCATGTCGGCAGCGTTTTGCACCGGCAGCGCCTGATATTCCCATAAGGAAGCAATATCGCGGGCGATGCCCAGCCGAATAAAGAACTCGCCCCAGCCAGTCGCCGAGACCGCACAGCTATTATTGCTGGCGTATGTTCCGGCGCCGATGATCGGAGCGTCGCCTATCCGTCCGTACTTTTTATTTGTCATGCCGCCGGTCGATGTGCCGGCCGCCAGATCGCCATTGCGATCGAGTGCAACGGCGCCGACCGTGCCGAATTTATTCGACGGGAGTTCTGAAAACGGTCGGTCGGTCGATCCGCGTTTTTTCTGAGGTTCGGCGTTTCGGATCTTTTCTTCTTTGAGAATTTTCTGCAGAGCATCCCAGCGTCCCTGAGTCCAAAAATATTTTTCGGCAACGAACTCGATCTTTTGTTCCTTGGCAAATTTTTCTGCTCCATCGCCCGCCATCATCACATGCGGCGAACGTTCCATAACGGCGCGAGCCAGCGAGATCGGGTTCTTAATTCGTCGCAGCCCGGCAACCGCACCGGCCCCGAGGGTTTTGCCGTCCATGATCGAGGCGTCCAGTTCGTTTTTGCCGTCGTGCGTAAAAACCGCGCCTTTACCGGCATTAAATAATGGCGAATCCTCAAGCATGCGGATCGCAAGTTCGACCGCATCGAGACCCGATTTGCCAGCCTGCAATGCCTTGTAGCCGGCGAGCACCGCCTCTTCTAGCTTAGCCCGATATTCCTTTTCTTTTTCCGGCGTCAGCGAACTTTTGGCGATAACGCCTGCTCCGCCATGGATCATAAATCCGAGCTTCGGATTCTGCGGCGATTGCAGCTGCTTCAACATAGGTCCGCCCTTCTGCCCAAAGGCAATCGACGGAATAAACATTAATAAAATCAAAAATGCAGAGATCTTTTTCATAAGCGAACCGTTTTTAACAATTATTGGATCGACGCCAGGTAGTCCCTGACCATTTTCATATCTTCCCAAACCTCACGCTTTTTATGCGGGTCGCGAAGCAGATATGCGGGATGAAATGTTGGCATCACTTTTGTCCCGAGATAATCGTGAAACTGCCCGCGAAGTTTACCTATAGGAACTTTTGTTTCCAATAGGTTTTGAGCCGCCGTTGCTCCGAGTACTACGATCACCTTGGGACGCACAACTGCGATCTCGCGTTGCAAAAATGGTTTGCAGGCGATGGTTTCATCTGGCTCAGGCGCGCGGTTTTCGGGCGGGCGGCAGCGATTGATATTGCCGATAAATACATCGTCACGGCCAAACCCGATCGCTCCCATAATGTCGGTTAACAGCTTACCCGCCCGTCCGACAAACGGAAATCCCTGCTCGTCCTCATCCTTTCCAGGAGCCTCGCCGACAAACATCAGATCCGCATCCATATTTCCGGTACTGTTGACAACCCGGCTCCGGCCGAGCTTGGACAATTTACATCGCGTACAATCCGGTCCGATCTCGGCCCGTATCTGGTCGATGGTTTCGATCCCTTGAGGCATCGGCGGGATCGCGACAGGCGAGGTCTGTTTTATTTGATTTTCCACATTAATCTCGTTTGGTACTTCTGATGGCCGCACGACAGCTGAAGATCCGCGTTTGGAAAGTGACGGCAAACTTGCGAGCCGGGATTGCCCCGGCGGCCGAGCTTCCAATGGCGGTACGACGGGGATCTTTAGATCGGGGATCGGGGGCGGAGACGCTTTCTGTACAATTGAGTGCCCGCCCTTTACTCTTGGGGCGACCGCCAGGTCAGGCAGGTTCACGTCAAAAGAGTCAACTCCTAGCTCCTGTAAATACAGGACCTGTTCCTTTAGATCAGCAATGATGTTTGATGTTTCAGAGGTATCAGGCATTAAAGATCAGGCAGCTTCTGCGGCGGTTTTGATAGTTTTCAGTTTCACAATTTCGTCAAGGATCCTGTCCGCCATCTCGCGTTTGGACATCAGCGGCAAGTCGATCTCGCCGCCGTTTCGGGTTAGGATCGTCGCAATATTTGTATCGGTGTTAAAACCGGCCCCAGACTTTGTAATATCGTTCGCGACGACCAGATCGAGGTTCTTTTTCTTCATTTTTGACCGCGCATATCCGATGACGTCGTTCGTCTCGGCGGCAAAACCTACAACGATCATTCCTTTCACGCGGCTTTTCGAAACCTCCGCGAGAATGTCCTGCGTTTTCTTTAGTTCGAGGATCATAAATTCGCGGCCGTCCTTTTTTATCTTGGCACCGGCTGTGTTGGCGGGTGCGTAGTCGGCGACCGCCGCGGCACCGACAAATATAGTAGAGTTTTTTAGCTCAGCGGAGACGGAGGCATGCATTTCGTCGGCCGAAACCGCCCGAATAACTTTTACATTCGCTGGAGGTTCCACCGTCGTAACGCC
>JBGTCS010000348.1:0-11620 GCA_041748715.1 Pyrinomonadaceae bacterium
GCCTTTGCTTATGACGAATGGGACCGCGACCTCAACGATTACCGCGTCGGCTGGAGCCGCGTGATCGAGAAAAAGGTAAAACAGGGCGATCGAAATTTTGTTGAGCTGACCCGCTCGCGATATCGCGGCGTGATCTCGTCGATCCGCCATCAGTTTCAGTTGATGAAACCCGAAAACCTGACCCGCATAAACCGCGAGATCGACGGCGAAGATTACGATCTCAACGCCTTGGTAGATTTTGTCATCGACCGCCGGGCCGACGGTTTGCAGTCCGAGAATATTTACACCAAACGCCTTAGAAAACAGCGTGACGTGGCCGTTTCGATACTTCTCGACCAATCGTCCTCGACCGCCCGCACTATCACGCGAAACCCTTTGCAGCCGTACACGCATCCGGGCCGGCGTATCATCGAAATCGAAAAAGAAGGCCTCGTGCTGATGAGCGAAGCCCTCGAGGCAGTCGGCGATATTTATTCGATCTACGGTTTCACCAGCGAAGGCCGCCGAAACGTTAAATTCTACGTCGTTAAAGATTTTGCCGAGAAATATTCGGCCGAGATCGAGAAGCGGATCGGCGGCATCACATTTCAAAACAACACGCGTCTCGGTGCCGCTATCCGCCATGCGTCGGCCAAATTATTAAAGCAGGAAGCCCGCACAAAACTTCTGATAATCCTGACCGACGGCCGCCCGTACGATCACGACTACGGCGACGCCCGCTACGCCCGCGAGGACGTCCGCGAAGCCCTGACCGAGTCAAAAACCAGCGGCGTCACCCCGTTCTGCATCACCATCGACCGCGAATCCGAAGCCGAACTAAAGGACCTCTACGGCAATGTGGGCTATACGATCATCGACGACGTGCTATCGCTACCTGAGAGGATGCCGAACATTTACCGGAGATTGACCAGTTAAGCGCTAGAAGATGAATAAAGTACCAAAGTGCATCATCATCACAGGCCGGGCGGGTTCGGGAAAGACCACTCTTTCCAAAAAACTTGCGCAGAGTCTGTGGATGCCGGTTATAAGCCGCGATGAGATCAAAGAGGGCTACGTCAACACCTTTGGCGTCAAACATGACGCGCTCCCGCCCGACACCGACAGATTTGTGTCCGAGTTCTTCTTCGAGGTAGTAGGCAAATATCTCGCCAGGAACGTCTCGGTCATTGTCGAAGCAGCGTTTCAGCACCAAGTTTGGGAACCGAGAATGCCCGCGATCCTCGATCTAAGCCATCCTTTTATGATCATTTGCACAGTTGATGCGGAGATAGCCGCCGAGCGCCACTTGCAAAGGGGTCTCGCCAATCCAGACCGCGAGTTTTATCACGACGATAAACGCGTTTCTCTATATCGCGCCACGGGCAAAATGGGCACACCGCGTCCTTATATGATTCCGAATTTCAAGATCCCCACCATCACGGTCTCCACAGATTGCGAATACGTCCCCAGCATCGAAGACATCGTGAAGCAGATCCGTTCATTCTGAACGTAATTAACCGGCCCGGACAGATGGCGAAAATCTACCGCCGCCTTGAGAGTTGGCTCACTTTATCCTTTCAAATCTCAGCCCGGAATAGTTTAGAGAGACGACAGAACCGTCCGGATCAAAATCGAATTTAATAACCTCGCCCTGGCCCGGGATTAGTTCGACGCGGATGGTATCTTTTTCCGTAAACGGCGTCGAGACGACATCGATATTACCCAGTGTCAGCCCAAGGGAATTTTGCCGGATGGTGATTTGGATATTGCCGAGCTGTTCATTCCTATAACGGCCAACGTAATCCTGAAACGGCTTGGTCAGCTGCGAGGTTCGCTTTGCCCTTTCACGAAATGCGGCAATTTGACCTTCCTGCATTTTGTTATAGTTGGTGGCACCGGTTTCGAGTCCCGCCGCGTATTTTGCCTCGAGATCCGCTGTGCCGAGCCACCAATCATAGGCGTAGGTTGCCAGCGTGTGGCCGGCATCGCCGCCGGCCGTGGTTTCGTTGACCAGTACCGCAACACCAATCTTTTTCTCCGGCATGTACGAGATGTGGCAGGCCCAGCCCGGAAAACCGCCGAAATGATAGATCACCTTTTGACCCTGATATTGCCCGATCTGCCATCCGAGGCCGTATTCGCCGGTGCCGTTTCCTTTGAAAGGCCCCTGATCTCTCATCGTCGGCGTGTACGCCGAGTGAACGCTCCTCATAATATCTGCCGGTATTACCTGTTTACCGTCGAGCTTTCCGTCCGCCATATTAACCCGTAGCCAACGGCCGAGATCGGCCGCGGTCGAAAACATTCCGCCCGCCGATTGCATGTTGTTGTCCTGTTTCGCGATTGGCGAAGGAGCGACATTTCCCGTCTCGGGACTAAATAAATAACCGCTTGCGACTGCCATCTTTGCGGCTTTCGCTTTCGACACGTAAGCGGTCGTGTGTCCCATCTTCAGCGGGCCAAATATTTTTTCCTGCAGGACGTCCTGCCATTTCTTTTTGAGCGTTCGCTGAACCAACAGTGCGTAAATGTTGTATCCAAGATTGTCGTACGCATATTTGCCAAATCGAGCATCATCATACGTCGTCGCGTTCGCAAGGACGCGCATCATGTCTTCATCTTCCGATTCGCCGGAATATGCCATGCGAAAAACTAGCGGACTGTTGCGAAGGCCGCTGGTATGGGTCAGCAGGTCTCGCACCGTGACCTTGTCCGGTATCGCGGCCTTAAATGTCAGGCCCGCCGTATATTTCGTGACCGGATCGTCAAGACGGATTTTGCCTTCTTTATCCAGCAAAGCCGCCGCCATAGCCATAAAGGATTTGGTCGACGAAGCAATGTAATACAAGGTATCCGTATCAGCCTTGACGCCAGTCTCCTTGTCCGCCAATCCATACGCCCGCAAAATAACAGGCTTGTCATCCTTAATCACCACGATAACGACACTCGGTACTTCCGGGAGCCGTTGAATCACTTTTCGAGCGAATGCATCGATATTGGTAGAAAACTCCGCCTCCATCCTTTTAGGGTTCGCATTTTGTGCGAAACACGAACTTGGATATAGAAGGAACGCGACAATGGTGATGATTATTATCTTATTCATATACAGTAATTGATAACGGTCGCCCGTTCATACCTAGTGTCTGGTCGAAAAACTGAAATTTGAGATATCTGCATCTAAAACGCGCTGGGTCTTAAAAAAGTTCATCTTAGAAGCAAATAATTTCTTTTTGGAGTACCTTTGAGTAGATGTTGGGTATTTTTCGCGAATTAACTGGAAGAGTCACAAAATGAAGGCATAATTTCTATTAAGGAGAAAATGAGCCGATGAAAAAAGCTCAAACTGTTTTTTTATTTGACGTTGATAACACGCTGCTCGACAACGACCGGGTCACAAAAGACCTCCGCCGCTTTTTGGAAAAGTCGGTCGGGCCCGAGCTGAGCAGCAGCTACTGGAAAATTTTTGAGGAATTGCGGGCCGAGCTCGGTTACGCCGACTATCTTGGGGCTCTGCAGAGGTATCGGGTCAAGCATCATTTTGACGACAATCTGCTGGCCGTTTCTACCTACCTGGTCAATTATCCTTTTGCCAATCGCCTGTTCCCAAATTCGCTAGATGTCATCGAAAAATGCAGCGAGATCGGCAAGGTCGTCATTCTGACAGACGGCGATGTCGTTTTTCAGCCGCGAAAGATCGAGCGTTCCGGATTATTTGAAGCGGTTGGCGGCAATGTTTTGATCTATATCCACAAAGAAACCGAGCTTGCCGACATCGAGCAACGCTTTCCAGCCGAGAAATATGTGCTCGTCGATGACAAGGTCCGCATTTTGTCGGCGGTCAAAGAAATTTGGGGCGACCGTGTAACAACAGTTTTCCCTCGCCAGGGCCATTACGCTCTCGATGTCGAACAGCTCGCAAAATATCCTGCGGCGGACATTTCGATTGAACGAATCGGCGACATTCTCTCACTCGACCTTTCTTAAAAACAATACTTACTTCTTCCTTTGCGTCTCCGCGTCTCTGCGGGATATTAGGAAGAGATTCCCGCAGAGACGCGGAGACGCAGAGAAGGAATGGGCCTGCCGATAGCGACTTCCGATCTATTCTGCTACCCTTGGAACTTTGCTATGAATATCGTCTCGCTCGAAAATGTTTCTAAAAATTACGGATTTAAGCCGCTGTTTGAGAATGTGACTCTTGGCTTGGAGGACCGCGATAAGATCGGAATAATCGGGGCAAACGGCTCGGGCAAAACCACTCTGCTGCGGATAATCGCCGGCGTCGAAACGCCCGATACCGGCCGCGTCATTCGGGCTAAGGGCCAAACGCTTGCTTATCTCTCGCAAAATCCGCCGTATGACGCAGACCTGACTGTGCTTGAGACGATCTTTGCCTCGAGCAGTGGCGTGATGCAGACGATACGCGATTACGAAGCGATCTGTCACGATCTGGCTGCCGGGATAGACGATGCGGCGACGCTCACGCGGATGTCCGATCTGCAGCACGAGCTCGAGATGAACGGCGGCTGGGATATCGAGGCAAACGCTCGTGCCGTTCTGACAAAACTCGACATCACCGACACGGCCGCAAAAATGGGGACGCTCTCCGGCGGTCAGCGAAAACGCGTCGCACTTGCCCACGAACTGATCTTCAAACCCGACATTCTTATCCTAGACGAACCGACCAATCACCTCGACGCCGACACGATCGAATGGCTCGAAGAGTATCTGGCCCGCTACACCGGCATGCTTTTGCTTGTAACACACGACCGGTATTTTCTGGATCGTGTAACAGATAGGATCTTTGAGGTCGATCGCACGACCGTGCAAAATTTTAAGGGTAATTACGCTTATTATCTTGAGAAAAAAGCCGAACAGGAAGAACTGCTTGCCGTCGAAGGCCACAAACGCGATCAGTTGATTAAAAAGGAACTTGCATGGCTCCGTCGCGGTGCCAAGGCCCGGACACGCAAATCGAAACATCGTATCGCCGCCGCTAATTCGCTGATGGACATCCCCAAGGAACAGGCCAAAGGCGATGTCGATATCGCTATCGGTTCCAAGCGGCTCGGTTCAAAGGTTGTCGAGTTCAACGGCATTTCAAAATCGTATGGCGACAACAAGCTGATCGACAATTTTACATATCTGCTAAAACGCAACGACCGCATAGGCATAATCGGTGCAAATGGCAGCGGCAAAACGACTTTGCTCGATATGATCACCCGCCGCGTCGCACCCGACAGTGGCGAAATCGATATCGGGCAAACCGTTCATATCGGCTATTACGATCAGGAAAGCCGTGCCCTGAACGACGAACAGCGTGTCATCGATTACATCCGCGATGTCGCCGAATATGTAACGACAAACGAAGGCGTCCAGATAACCGCCGGTAAGATGCTCGAGCGGTTTCTGTTCGAACCCGCCGTCCAATATGCCGTTATTGGAAACCTATCGGGCGGTGAGCGCCGTCGCCTATACCTGCTGCGGATCCTGATGGGTTCGCCAAACGTCCTGCTGCTCGACGAGCCGACCAACGATCTCGACATCCCGACGCTGATCGCGCTCGAAGAGTATCTAGACGAATTCCCCGGCGCCCTGATTGTCGTCAGCCACGACCGCTATTTTCTTGATCGAACGATCGAAAACGTCTTCCGATTCGAACCCGGCGGCAATGTCCGCGAATACGCCGGCGATTACACCGCCTATCTCGAAGCTCACGAACGCGAAGAAACTGGGCGAAAAATCGCTGAAGCTTCAACTCCTGTCAGAACCGCGAGCGATAACGACCGGGTTCCTCAACCTGTCAGAACCGCGAGCGATAGCGACCGGGTTCAGCCGAATTCAAAACCCAAAAAGCTCACCTTCAAAGAAAAGCGCGAGTTCGAAGCTCTCGAACTCCGCATAGCCGAAGGCGAAAAGCGCCTGCCCGAGATTGAGCGCGAAATGGTCTTACACGCCACCGACGCCGGCAGGGTTAACGAGTTTTTTACAATACAAAAGCAAGTGAACGATCAGCTTGAAACAGATATGGCTCGCTGGGCCGAACTGGCAGAACGCGCCGAGGTCCGACTACAATGAAAATTCAAGAACTTGAGTTGAGCCCTATAAGGATCTCAACGTGCTCAACGTAGCTGCGCATGCAAAGCATCGGAACGAGTTCGCCGGGCATCGTATTTCCGGAACAAGTAAAAATCCATTGGCTATGAACATCAAAGCTATTCTTGCGATAATCGTAATGGGCGTCTTCTACGGTTTTGCAACTGGACAGAACGCCAAGCCTGTCCCTGTAAAAGCAACGTTGACGCTCGCGGAGGCACGAGAAACATACAGAACCGGCGACCCTATCAGACTCGTGGTGTCCTTCACTGCGGAAACCGATGGGTACTCTATCGACGAGCATGTCGGAAAACCGATGCTCTCGCTTGACCAGCTAATCGTGTCGCCGAAAAAAGGTATATTTCCGTGGCTGGAGATCTCGTCGGGGCCGACGAGGGGTACCGACTTTTCGATGATCCGTGAGCTTTCGTTAGAGCCGGCGAACATAAAATTTGCGGCGAACGATTTTATCCGTTTTGATGAGCCAGGCACGTACACGCTATTGGTTCGAACGACCCGGGCTTACAAGTCGAACACCGATCCTAGGAGAGAGGCCTTTACGCTTGAGACCAACACGGTCAAGGTAACGATTGTTCCCATGACTCCCGACGAAGAGGCCCATGAGGTTGACCGGCTTGGCCGACTTATAGGCATTACGAGCGACGTTTTTATACGCGAGCGTTACACTGAGGAGCTCGGTTACCTCCCCGGCGACATAGCTACACGGGAAAAGGTATCGAGAATACTTGACCGTTCGCTGAACGATGGCAACTACAACAGGGCCCTCTTCATCGGGCTCGGCTCAATAAGAAATCGCGAGTTAGCATTGTCGATGTTCGAAGCCGCATTGCAAGATCCAGACCGAGTGCCGACACACGATCTGATGTTTCCGCCGATAGATCTTCGCCTCGTCAGCGAGAGGGTGATCAAATGGCAGGCTAACCCTGAACTTCTGAGCAGTCTTGCGGCCTCCGATCAAAAACGGAGGGAGGAACTGCGGGCCGAATGTATCAAAAAATTCCTCGGCACACTTCCACAAAGGAAAGGGCAGAGTCTCATCAGGGCGGCGATTGTGCTGCTCGAATTTATGCGTCCGTACGGCGGTACTGCTGACCCGACGATCCATGGAGCCATTCGGCCGATACTTTTGGATCATATCGACGATATCGACGTCAACGAACGCGACCGCATCCTCTTGGCATTCTGGAAAGAGCTAAAAGACCCACGTTTGGTTCCGATACTCGAAAAAACGCTTCGTGACTATCAGGGCGACATGACTTCGTACAGAGAAAACGCCCTCGAACATCTCATGGAACTCAACCCGGCGCGCGCGCTCCCGTTTTTCATAGAAGAGATTCGCAACCCGGGGTCGTCGGTGAAACTCGAAGTACTTGAAAAGCTAAAGGACGAAGTCTTGCCGGAGGTAGATGACGCGCTGCTCAAAATGCTGTCAATAGTGCCCCCGGAAAGAAGCAGTAGGGAATACTACCGGCCTGAAGCTCAGGCCGCACGATTGCCCCGTTTTGCAAGCAGTGGCATCTATGTCGAGATAAAATCTCTCTTTGAGGAAAATCGGACGAGATACTCGCCGTCCGTACGGGGCAGCATACTTGCCTATTTGGCCAAGTACAGTGAAATCGAGGCAGAAAACCTTATCGCTGAGGAAATTAACGGCTCGGATGAAAATGCAACTCGTGAGGTATTGAATGGTCTCACGAAGTCGGGCCTCTCGGCCATCGTTCGCAATCTCCTAATCGAACGTCTTGAAGGTGAGGTTGGGCTAACCGTTGCCGATGCAGCTTGGCGTCTCTCAAAACACTCGACAGATGCGACAGATCGGGTCCGACTAATTGACCGCCTTGACCGTTGGCGTAAGGAATGGGGAAGTCGCATTACCGAGGTCGACTCGCCCAAAAGTACGGACACGATAAAATGGCAGGCCACAATCGAACGCGAAATAGTTCTCGGCCTGATTAACGGTAAGGCTTGGAAAGCGACACCTGAAGAAATCGATCGCTTGTCAAGAAACTGCCTAACAAAATACTGCAAGGACCAATTCCCAAAAATCTTTCCGCCGATAGCTCAGGGATCCCGCGAATAAAGCGACGTCACACGGAACAAGGCCAGAGATAAAAATATAATTGTCCTATAGGTACCCAGTAAGACCTTTCAGGAACGTCGCCTCAGCGCGCTAACCTAACATAAAAACCACTTGACTAATCACTTGACTCATGCTTGACTTATGAAATGTCATTTGTGCCGCAGTTTACGATCACGGCCCGGTTGCTCGCTCTAAGCGAGGCTATAGCGGCGCTGCGTGAACGGATTCAGGGTGCGGCGGTTGAGCTGTCCTGGATTCCGGCTTTGCAAAAGGATTCGCGGCAGAGAAACGTTCATGCTTCGACCGCTATCGAGGGTAATCCGCTGACGCTGGAACAGGTTAGAGCGATCGAAGAGGGCCGAACACTCGCGGCGTCCGATGATCGTTCGCAGCGTGAGGTGCTCAACTATTTTGCCGGGCTGCGTTATGTCGAAAAAAACGCCGGTCGTAAAACGATCCGCCACGAGGACGTTTTTACTCTGCATCGAATCCTCGCTAAGAAAGTTATGGATCAAGGTGACGCGGGCCGGTATCGGACTATCGCGGTTCGGGTCGGGAATTACTTTCCACCGCCGCCGGGCGATGTTTCGGGTTTGATGATGGATCTGCTCGACTGGTGGAATAAGGTCGCGGTGGAACTTTCGCCCGTAATCAGCTCCGCCATTTTGCATCATCGCTTTGAGTCGATCCATCCGTTTGCGGATGGGAACGGGCGAACGGGGCGAGCACTTGCCCTGTGGGAACTGTACAGGCGTGGGTTTGACACGCACCATATTTTCTCTGTGGATGAGTATTACTGGGAAGATCGGCCCAGATACTATGCCGAGCTCGACGCCGTCCGTCGCGAGGGCGACGACCTGACGGCATGGCTCGAGTATTCGGCCGATGGACTGCGTAATACGCTGGAGCGGGTTTGGATGCGAATCCAGGCTTTCCAACCCGCTACCGGCAAAAAGTTAGTATTGCGTCCAAAACAGGAACAACTTCTGCGGCTGCTCTCGGATCAGGGGAACATGTCACCGGCTGAAATATGGTCGGCACTCGACATTTCGCGGCAAGGTGCCATGGACCTGCTAAACCCGCTGATCGAAGCCGGGATAGTCGAAAAGATCGGAGGAAAGAAAACCGGTCGCTACAGTTTGCGCAAAACGAGGTTGTCTGAAAACCAAAATCCGGGGGCATTATCAACCGTTAATCGTCTTTAAATTGCCTCCAGCTTTAGCTGGAGGTGCCGGATTATATAATAATTAGACTTTAGTCGAAATTCTGAAACGTTAGTAATGGCTTTAGCCGCAATTGTTCAAACAGATTTGGCTTAGGCCTAAAGGAGTGTTTTTTGGATGGAATTTGGCTAAATCCGCTCTTTTACCCAGTTCCACACCTCCAGCTAAAGCTGGAGGCAATTGAAAAGAGGCCACCTTTTCAGACAGCCTCTTTTTACTTCGTTAACGCATTTTTATTTTCACATTTCCATGTATCAAACTGCCGGCTGCCTGAGGATCTCGGCTAGGGCACGCAGTCGGGCCGCGTCCGCTGCGCTGCGCCCCTTTTCGGCAGCTCCCTTTTCCGCTTCGGCGGCGAGTTTCTTTAGCTTTGCACGATCTGCGGAAGATAGACCGGATTTTTCAGCCGACTCGATCGCCAGTCGGATCCGAGCCACGCCGTCTGCAGGAGCACCTGAACGCTCGATCTGATCAACGTAAGCCTTTGCCACAACCAATTTTCGCGACCACTCGATCTTCTGCTGGTTTTGAACGTTTAGTTCGGCCACCTGGACCGATCTCGCTGCGTCGATCTCGTTTTGCGAAAGGTCCTTGGTCGGCGTCAACTCAAATATATCGAGGCCGCGGGCGATCTCGGACGAATAGATTCGGCCGTTATACCAGTAAGCGGACCATGAACCAGCGAGTATGAGCATATCCGGATCGACTGGGCCGCGGTCAAAATATGCGATTTCAAACGGACGATCTGCATCGGTGAAATCCATGACCGAGATGCCGCCCTGATACCAGGCCTGGACCTTGATGTCACGACCCGGGACCGGAACTATCGAACCGTTGTGGGCAACGCAGTTTTCGCTATCGCCCTGGGCCGCCGGCAATTTGTAATAGCTTGCAAATGTTAGTTTGTTTTTCGAAAGTCGGAAAATCGCGTTAGCTCCCCAAACATTCGGGTCGGTTTCGCGACAGCGGGCTCCGAGGCCGCCGCCCCATTCGTCGGTAAAAACTACTTTCTTCCCGTCATTTGAGAATGCGGCCGAATGCCAGTACGCATAGTTGGGATCGTTTACCGCATCGAGGCGTTTTGGATTGGCCGGATCCTTTATATCAAGGATGATCCCGTTGCCCGAACATGCACCGGCCGCCAGGCCGATCGCCGAGTATGCGGTGATATCGTGACATTGGTCGGTTGCGGCGGGTTTTCCTTTGTTAGCGTGTGAACCGCCATCTGTGAGTGCATTTATCGCACCGGTTTTTGGATCCCCAAAGATCCGCGGGCTCGACACGACCTTTGCATTCTGCGGCGCCGCAAGCGGCACCTTGATCACCTCGATGCGAAAGAGCGATGTATTTGGATTCTTTTCCGGACCTTCGCCCGAACAACCGGCCAACTCGGCTTCCGGACGGACAAACGAGGTGCCAGAAACGTAGATGTAGACGTTGTTCTTATCTTTTGGATCAAGGACAAGCGTATGCGTGTGCGATCCGCGGCACGTTTGCACCGCTCCGACCTGCTTTGGATTTGTGATATCCGAGATATCAAAGATCCGAACTCCGCGAAAACGATCTTTCTCGACTGACGGAGGCAACGGCTCATTCTCTTTACCGGGAGCAGGCGGAGCCGTCGGGGCAAATCCCTGCTCGCCGCAATCCAGCCGGCCATTTGGCATCTCAACCGACATAAAGAGCAAATTCTTATACACCGAAACGTCACCCTGGCCGCCCGGACAGAGCATCGAGGTAAGCAGCTTTACGTTCAACGGGTCCTCAATATCGTAGATATTAATCCCATAAAAATTACCGAGAAAAAGGTGATTTCCTTGAAATGCCAGATCCGAATTAGCAAATGCCAGCCCCGCGATACTCATTTTCATCGCCGGGGGGATCGGAGCTCCCGGAGGAACACCGACGGCGGAAAGAGCTTTACCAACTTTCGGGCTGTTCGGATCAATACCCAATTGGAAAGCGTCCGGTTTTTTCATCAGCGTGAGATGGTTAATACCCAGTGATGCCTGTGCAGCGTCATACTGTCCGGGCGAGAGTTTAGAACGCGGGTCGCTTGGATTTGCCCCTGTCATCCCGGCCGGCAATGGCGGAGCTGGTTCAAGAGCGGCCTGTGCCATCGCGATGGCAAAGCTCGAACACAAAAAAATAGAAGCCGCTAGTAAACGAAAACTGTATAGTCGAATCATCTTTTCTCCTCAAATTCCAATTCAATTTTTCT
>JBGTCS010000349.1:0-2320 GCA_041748715.1 Pyrinomonadaceae bacterium
GTCCCACTCAGTTCGCAGATTTCCGTACGCCGGAATGCCCCCATTATTTTTCAGCATTAGACCAAGTTGCATCAGGTTCCATGTTAGAAATGTCGTATTCCTTTGGGTAAATTCGTTTTTCTCGCCTCCCGAGTCTTTGTCTAAATAAGATGGTCCAGGCCCGGCTTCGCCTATCCAACCAGCGTCAGCCTGGGGCGGTATTACGTAGCCCAAATGCTGTAATGAATATAGGATATTCATCGCACAATGTTTAATACCGTCTTCGTTACCGGTAATGAAGCAGCCGCCGACCTTGCCATAATAGATATATTGGCCAAATTCGTTCGTACGGCCCGATTCAGAGTAGAGCCTTTCGATCACACGCGAACATACTGACGATTTTTCGCCAAGCCAAATCGGCGTTCCAAGAACGAGAATGTCGGCCGCCATTACCTTCTTACTGATCGCCGGCCAGGCGTCTTCCGCGTGTCCGTGTTTAGTCATATCGGGCTGAACGCCCGGTGCGATCTCATGATCGATCGCACGGATCAACTCGGTCCTAACGCCGTGTTTTTCCATTATGGTCATCGACTTTTTCATCAGCCCTTCGGTATGCGATACCTCAGGCGAAGGTTTCAACGTACAACCTATGAATAAGGCACTGAGCGATGAAAAATCTCTGGTTTCCGTCCCCTTCGGGAACTGCTTTTCCGTCATCATTGTTTCTCCAGTTTATTTTACGGTCGCGGCCTTTGCAAGACTCTCGAGACCCGCTGCCGCAGCCTTAACTGCCGAATTATCCTTTGCAATCGAATGTCTTTCGGCTAGGTAACTCGGATCGTTTTAGGCGACAAAGACGTCGCCTTTTTCGTTCTCAAATACAAGCATTTTTTGCGGAAGATCTAAGGCTGCGGTTTGCGAAGCCTGCATCAATGGTGTTCCCAACTGAGGATTCCCAAAAATGACCAGCCGCGTCGGCCTCAATGCCAGATCAGACTTTTTTGCGTTCTCTCGGTGGTCAATTATCGCGACTATTTTTAATGCAGTATTCGATTCGATCGCATAATTCAACTTGATCCATGTGATCGCAAAGGAGTTTTGACTCTTCAGGCTGACAACGCCGGCCCCGGACGCCGTATGACCGTCCGCATAAGGCGAATCCCCTTCGGCGGCTACCAACGGATACTCATTAACAGAAAGGCCGATAGCCGCAAGAACCACGATAGAAATGACGGTGACCACAATTAACCTCATCTCCATAATCTTACTAATCCTCAGCCACTGACATCGCTAACCCTCAAAGAAAGCGTGTCCTGTATCGACAGAAGTTAACCAAATCGTTACTCATGTTAGGACTTAACACGTCAACTCAGCAAGTTCCAACGAAAACCGGAAACATCGATTCAAACAACCGCCCGAGGCACTAGACGGAGAAGACACCTGACAAAGTCCGGGCAATTCTGATATTTTCAGCTTCGGGCAGGTCAGAAACAACAAATACAGCCTGCGTACTCTTATGAAAACTCGCAACTTGTAAGCCTTGATTCGAGTCGCTGGTAATCGTCTCAGTAGCCGCCTCACCCAATGGAATTTTTCTCGATTTATCAATGAAAACAGAGACGATCCTCGACCCATCTTTTAAAATAACGTGTGTAAAAAGTGTCCCTTCAAAGATACAGTCATGGGCGTTCAGCATTTCCACATTCTCAGAGAATTTGGCTTTAAGCGGCATCAATACCTTTTCTGTGAAAACCGCTTTCTCCGGATAGTCAGTTCCGGAAACGGCCTCCCACCGGGGTAGTTTTTCAAGGGCACAATCTTTGTGGTCGCCAACGGCTTTCAAAGAAATCTCGGTCAGACCTTGGATCATGGATTTATATTTGGTCGCGACTTGATCGTCTGGATTGTAGTTGAAGTAACCGATACCCATGACCACCATTGCAATGAGAAGCGACGCCATCACCGGCACCAGCAATCGGGGGCTTGAAAACAGATTTCGCCACGAATTCTTCGACAAGGCATCGGACTCCAAATTGGCGGTCAGTCTGTTTAGGAATACCGGGCTCATCTGAAATTCGTCGGCGTTCATCACAACCGATCGCATTTTTTCACGAAATTTGCGTCGGGCCGCAAAATCCTCGCGGCATTTGGAACAATGCTCCATGTGTCGGTAGATCTGATGGTTGGTTTCCACCAGCAACTCATCGCTCAAGTACGAATCCGAAATTTCACGAAACTCTTTGCACTGCATAATTCTATACCTCACTAATTACCGGCAACTTGTCGGCTGTCTCCAAAACCAAAATTCTTCGCATAACCTGCAAGCCCAAGCCGGAGAAGT
>JBGTCS010000350.1:0-1964 GCA_041748715.1 Pyrinomonadaceae bacterium
CACGGCTGTCGAAGAGACGCTCAAAGCTCTCAGGATGAAGTACGCCGAAAAACGGCTTATCGCCGTTTTCGAGCCGCGAACCTGGTCGTCGCGACTTGCGGTCTTTCAGGAGCCGTACGCCAAGGCATTTGCCTATGCCGATTACGTCATCATTGCGGGAGTCTATAACACATCTAAAGCGAGCGAACTCGGCAAAGTGCTTGATGTCAACGAACTCGTCGCCGATATCGCTCTGCAGGGCAAACCGACGATGAGTTTTCCGGACGCCGATGCGATCGTCGCTCATCTCACGCCGGAAATGCGCGACGGCGATGTCGTCGCGATCATGTCCAATGGTGGATTTGGCGGTATACACGAAAAATTGCTGGCGATCCTGAACGAAAGCTGACTGTCCCCACTCATCGCGGGCCTCCCGTTATCAGGTGACTTTAAGAGCATTTCCCGTCAATGAAAAACCTCTTGCCTATTCCGGCAAAAAATATCATAATCTCAAATGTTTTTTTACTCTCGCGGCTATCTAAGTGGATGCATCCGTCCGGTTACTACGAGCGACGCTTTTCGGTTCGGTTCTGAGAGTTTGTTTTTGGGTTTTTGAGGCAAGTATTGTAAGACGCGTCGCGGCATGACGGAAATTCCATTTGAATCTTCCAACTTCTTACCGAATTGCTTCATACAAATTTAGAAATAGGAAAATGGGAAATAAACTATACGTCGGTAATTTGTCATTTCGCGTGACGGGCGAAGATTTGCAGGAATATTTTGCAGCGGCCGGTTCGGTTGAATCGGCTAATGTTGTTTTTGACCGTGAAACAGGGCGTTCACGTGGATTTGGATTTGTTGAGATGTCTTCGGAAAGTGACGCAAATGCAGCGATCGCCCAGTTTAACGGGCAGGAATATGACGGCCGAAATATGGTCGTCAACGAAGCTCGACCGCGTGAGGATCGGGGCGGCAGTAATTATCGCGGGGGCCGAAACGAAGGCGGTTACGGCGGTCGCGACCGCGGCGGTTACGGCGGCCGTGATCAGGGCGGCTACGGCGGCAACGAGCGCTGGTAATTTATTTACCGATAGTAACTAAAAGGGGATCAAACCGGCGGGCTTTACGGCCCGCCGGTTTTTGTTTACGGGTCAATTATGCCGCTATAGTTGGCTAAACTGATAACGATATCGTCGGCCAGCGACGTTCGTTTGCGGGTTTCGGCCACGCCGTTCACCAGAATCGAAAGTACCAATTGCTCGCCAGCCGCCGTAGTCACATAACCAGAAAGAGCTGAAACCTGATCGATCGTCCCGGTTTTGCCGCGAATATTTCCCGCCGCCGCCGTTCCTTTAAATCTATTTGCGAGAGTTCCATCGACACCGCCGATCGTCAAACTGTCGCGCCATGCCTGGGCATGTTTGCTCTCTTTGGCCATATACGTGTAAAGCGTGACGACCGCGGCGGGCGTTATCAGATCGTGACGCGAGAGGCCGCTGCCGTCGTGTTGAATTATTCCGTCCTCCGGTACGCCGATTTGCTTGAGGAAGGCTTTGACAACATCGATGCCTAGTTTAGAACTGTCTGGACGCGGATCGGGGTAAGTTCTCGTTGTTCCCGCCGGTTCCGTGGTCCGGCTCTTTTCTTCGCCGAGAGTCCATAGAAGTGTCTCGGTGTACATATTCTGACTCGGTTTCATCGTTTTTGCAGCGATCAGGCTGAGCGGCGGCGATTCGAGTTTGGCGATCTCAATCTGTGCTGGGTCGGACGAAATCGTCGCCGGCAGAGTTCGAGCACCGCCGGTAACTGTGACGCCTTTTGACTCAAGCCTTTGCTTTAATAAAGCGACGAATAGGTCAGCCGGATGGGTGATCGTGACTGAGCCGCGAAACCCGTTGTCGCCGGCGGGAATCGTTCCCGTGATCTCGATAATATTTCGATCGATCTTTTTTACGACCGATAGACTCCGGCGAGTTGTCGAGCCG
>JBGTCS010000351.1:0-12438 GCA_041748715.1 Pyrinomonadaceae bacterium
TCCGAGGCCCTTGCCGCGACCGCTGCCAAATGCTCTGCCGGTCAAATCGATCCAGCTCGACACCAAAATAAACGGCCAGGTGGCGACGACGCATGTCGAGCAGGTTTTTCGCAATGATACTCAATTCACACTCGAAGGAACATATTTTTTCCCGATCCCGGAAACGGCCTCGATAGTGGAATTTGCGATCTGGGAAAATGGCAAAAAGCTGGTCGGCGAGGTCCGTTCACGCGAAGAAGCCAGACGTATCTATGATGAGATCGTCAGGCGTCAGCGTGATCCGGGCCTGCTCGAATACGCCGGCAAAGATCTGTTTCAGGCGTCGATATTTCCGATCCCGCCGCATTCGGATAAGAAACTTGAGATGACCTATACGGAAATTCTAAAGGCCGAGTCGGGAACTGTAGCGTATCGCTACCCGCTCGGGACAGGTCGAAATGTTTGGAACCGTCCGCCGAATTTCCCCACAATTGATGGCGGCCCCGGCAGCATGCCCCGGCAGCAATTTGGCACGATCTCGGGGTCGATCGAAATTGTGGGTAAAGAGGCCTTGAGAAATATCTACTCTCCATCGCACACGATCGATGTAAAACAAAAGGGCGAAAAGACCGCGAATATTTCGTTTGAAACAAGAAGCAACGACAGCGATTTTCAGCTGTTTTACGGCGTTTCGAATAATGATTTTGGATTGTCGCTCGTTACATATCGTGAGCCCGGCAAGGACGGATATTTTTTGCTGATGCTTTCGCCGAAAGACAACGTCTCCGAAAGCGAGCTGGTAAATAAAGACATTGTTTTTGTCCTCGATACATCAGGTTCGATGGCCGACGAAGGCAAAATGGACAAGGCTCGAAAGGCATTGCTTTTTGGTATCCGGACACTACGAGACGGCGACCGGTTTAACGTTATAAATTTTGCCGGCGAGGAACATTTGATGGAGCGTTCGCTTGTCGCCGCAAACGCGGCTGGCAAAAAGCGCGGCGAAGAATTCGTCGCCAAACTGCAGCCCACCGGCGGAACCAATATCAACGATTCGCTTATCGCGTCGATGAAGCAATTTGAAAAAGGTGACCGGCCAAAGATGCTGGTCTTTATGACCGACGGCTTGCCCACGGTGGGTGAGACAAATGTCGATCGAATTATTTCTAATCTCAAGAACGCTAAAAATCTGGACATCCGAATATTCCCGTTCGGTTTCGGTTATGACGTCAACACAAATCTGCTCGACCGGATCGGATCTGAAAACTCGGGAATCTCGGACTACGTTCAGCCGAAAGAAGATCTCGAGATAAAGATGTCGAATTTCTTTTCGCGTGTCAGTTCACCGGTTCTCGCGGATCTCGAACTCGATTTTGGCCCGCTTCTAACCGAATATACCTACCCGCGAAAACTGACCGATATTTTCCGAGGAATGCAGATGACAATTATCGGTCGTTACAAAAACACAAACGATCTAAAAAATATCACCCTTAAACTATCGGGCAAGTCGGGCCGCGAAACGCGTAAATTCAATTATTCGAATCTCGATTTTCCAGTGCGTTCGGATGACAATAATTTTCTTCCGCGGCTATGGGCGAGCCGCCGTGTCGGCTGGCTGCTTGAGCAGATCCGGGCCAACGGCGAAACGAAAGAAACACGTGACGAGGTCGTTGATCTCGGAACCAGATATGGTCTCGTGACGCCTTATACCTCGTATCTCGCGACCGATGGTTCGATGGCTAATATTCGTCGCGACGCTCCAATGGCACTTGATATGATGGCATCCGGAGCACGAAAAGCCCGGGAACAAAGCGGGGCTGACGCGGTTAGTTTAAGTGCCCGGCAAAATTCGATGCAGGTGAATACGCAGATCACCGAGGACGAAAGCAAAGATGTCAGAGATCAGATCATCATTCGCAACACGGCCATCAACCAATTCGTCGCGAATAAGAACTTTATAAATCAAAATGGCGTTTGGATAGATTCTGAATTCAATGCCAAGGCAAAACTACCGGAGGTGACGGTTAAATTTGCAAGCGATGAGTATTTTCGGCTTGTTACAAAAGAAAGCGGGCTGGCGCCGTACCTTTCACTTGGCGAGCAGGTCGTAATTTTATGGAAAGGCAAGATCTATCGGATTACCACCTGATTTAAAAAGTAAACCCCCACGGTGATACGGACATCCGACAAGGTGATTTTTGTGCAATGAAACTGTGCAATGAAACATTTTCATTGAAGCAAAGATCACCTTTTTCTCGGTTAATAAGGCAAGTTTCACGTGGGTCGTCTGGCATACAGATATAGTGGCCGGTCGGTGAGATACTGGTTGCATTCAAGGAGATGACAGTTTTGAAAAATACATTTTTCGGTTTTGTAGTTGTCCTGATTTTAGGACTCAACGTTTTTTCTCAAAGCCGTTGGGAACGCCTCAATGCGGATGTGCCGGGCGATCTGATTACAGTATTTTTTACCTCGTCAGATAAAGGATGGATCGCGGGCGATGACGGATTCCTAGCCTCGACGACTGACGGCGGGCGAAATTGGACAAAATATCCGCTAAATACAACACAAAATATCAACGAAATATATTTTCGAAACGACGACAATGGCTATCTCGTCGCCGGCCGAAAAATGTTCGTAACGCGCGACGCCGGGAAGACCTGGCGTGAAACCCGTATCGTTAGAACTGGTGAATTTGGCGCGGGCACGCCCGAATTTTTGAGTATTCGGTTTTCAGACAAAAAACGCGGCTATATAGTTGGTTCGATATTGCGCGAAAATGAAGACGATTCCGTAGTTATTGATTCGCTTCTGATGAGAACAGACGACGGGGGCGATAGTTGGCGGCGAATAACGGTTCCCTCAAAAACTGAGCTATTTCACCTCGATTTCAACAACAATTCTCACGGTTGGATAGTCGGCGACAAGGGCGTTGTCCTGGCTACGACCGACGAAGGTTTAACCTGGACACCGCAGTCATCGGGCGTGGTTCGGGCACTTTACAACGTTGACTTTCGCAATGACAAAGATGGCTATGCAGTCGGCGGCGGCGGAACAATAATACGTACCGAAAATGGCGGCGTGACCTGGGAACAGGTCAAAACAGACTTAAAAGACCATCTAATGCGTGTCGATTTTGCCGACGATAAAAACGGCTGGGCCGTCGGGCACGGCGGCAATATTCTCAGATCCGGCGACCGGGGCAGATCGTGGGTCCGCCAGGATAGCAACATCACCGACAGTCTGTATGGCCTATATATGGACAAAAAATATGGCTGGGCCGTCGGTGCCAATGGCGTAATCCTCCGATTTAAAAAATAGAAGCTCAGAAATGGGACGTCTGGCCGTCGCGATTAAACAAGTATTTCAAATCTTCAGAGTTTTATGGTTTTCGATTATTCATTTCGCAAAACTATTATATATTGCACAACCAATTTTTCATTGATTCCGTAAAACCGCCGTTGGTGGCGGTACTAAAATGGGAGATGGCTAACTCGCAGTGTCGACGATCCCACGAACCGAGCGGATGCTCGCTATAAGATGCCGCAGCTTTTTCAGGGGCCGCGTGCCGTGTGCTTTGGAATGAGATTTCTATTCTAGAGAAGGAAATTCTTCCTTTTGTCTTGGCTCGACCAAAAGATTCGGGCGAGCTTTTTATTTTTGCTTTTTACGGGCGAGGGCGGCGGATTGAGCTAGTTGAGCTGCTCGGGGGAGCGTTTCGACCGCTTTTGCGACCTGGGCATCGTCCTCGATAAGGACTTGAGCTGCTGAAACGGTCCCGAACGATGCCATCACGAGGTTGTACCGCAGCCGAAGTCTGATAAACGGAGTCGATTGTTTGAGAAGATTTGGCGAGACGCGACCGTTTTCGTCTCTGGCAGCAAATTCGGCAAATGCATTGATCAGGGAATCGGTGACAGTCAGATCGCCGGACACTATCCGTCGTCCAAACGACATCGACGTCGAGCGGTAGTTTTCGTGGCCTGCTATTCGTCCATTTACCAACTCGCGGGTAAAGGCAAACATCGGGTCAAGAAGCGAAGCCTCGCCACGAGTCAGATTCTCTAGTTTTACAATTTCGTCTGGCTGAATGCCGTCGCCGCCAAAAACCTTGCGGTCGGTGACCGTTCGAGCCTCAAAATACGCCTTACCTACTTCGGCTGTCGAGTTTTTGTGATTAAAATAATCATAAAGATCGAGTTTGGAATAATCCCTCTGGATCGAACGTCCGGAAGGCGTCAGATATCGGCCCGTCGTCAATGTCAGTCCGGTTCCGCCCGGCAGATCTATCACGCTTTGGACCAAGCCTTTGCCAAAGGTTTTTTCGCCAACGATCAGCGCCCGGTCATCATCCTGAAACGCTCCGGCGACAATCTCCGAGGCCGATGCTGTATCCTCATTTACGAGGACCACAAGCGGGACGTTTTCGGGACTCGGATTTGCTGATTTCCAAACCCGGTTATCGATCCGGGTTCGTCCCCGTTGGGTCAGGATCAGCGTGCCCGCCGGTAGAAACTTTTCGGCGACTTTTACGGCCTGATCGACAATTCCGCCGCCGTTTGATCTGAGGTCCAAAATCAGCGAACGCATTCCGTTTCGATTTAGTTGGCGTATCGCGGCGTCCAGTTCGGCAAAGGTCGTGTAATTAAATCCCTCGGTCAAATCAATATAACCAATGCCAGGCCGTAGAATGTATGCGTCCGGAATCGAGGGCTGCTCGACACGGTTTCGTCGGATCTCGACTACTTCGCTCCGGTTCGTAGCATTGCGCTGAACGGTCAATCGAAAAACTGTTCCGATCGCGCCGCGGATCTTGTCGCGAACAATATCGGAACCTTTGCCTGCCATCGTTTCGCCGTTGATTGCCACGATTCGGTCGCCAAAACGGAGCTGTGCCTTGGCCGCCGGTGAACCGGCAAACGTCGATAAAATATACGTGTCTGTCACCCCGCGAATCGTAAAATTAGAGATGGTTGCGCCAATACCGGTGTAACCGCTTCGCTGTTCGTCGAGCAGATCTCGCCATTCCGTCCCATCATAAAAATTGGAGTGTGGATCGAGGGATCGCAGCATGCCGTCGAGGGCAGCCTTCGTTAAAATGCTGGGATCTAGGGTTCCGCCATTAAAATAATTGCGAGAAATTATATTCTGGGCTTCGCGAATATCGGCGGCGATCTGTGAGCGTTTTGTTCCGTATTCGGACAAGTCGTTCCGCGAGTTGGCGGAACCGCCGGACGCCGAAAAAGTACTGCCGGTCCGGATTGTGAAAGGATCGGCGGATTCGTGCAAAGGCAGTGTTAGCTGGGCTGCGGCCGAGCCGGCCACGATCGATGCAGTAACCAAAATTCCGATCATTCGATGGTATAGGCTCATAAAACAATAGACAGACCGGTGAATTGAGACCGAGACGGCTAGTATATCCGTACGTCACGTCTTGGAAATGAAAAAAGATCGGCGGTCACTGGCGGCACCCAATGACCACCGATCACAGTTTTGTTTGACTAATTTATATAACTAAACGGATGTGAATTCCAAATTAAAGGTCTGTGGGCCGTAAATGATGTCTGCGATGTGGCTGATCGTGACCTTGCATCTGCGGGCGGAGTCGCAGGCCAGAAGTTTGTTCGCCGTCGGTCGGTCGGTTTTTGCATTTTATCGGGCAAAATGTTCTGATTAAATATGTTCCAAGTTCCAACATTAGTTGATTAGAATTTTGAATTTGCTCCGTAAAACGTTGGCTTTGTCCGTATAGAATTTATGTCAGAAACATTCAAATTACCGCCGCTGGAAATCGAGGAATACAGCCTCGACAACGGCCTTAAAGTAGTTCTAAATCCCGATCATTCGGTTCCCGTTGTCTCGATTGCCGTCTATTATAATGTCGGTTCGCGTAATGAGCGAGAAGATCGTACCGGTTTTGCTCATCTTTTTGAACACATGATGTTTCAAGGTTCTGAGAATGTGCCCAAGGCCGGCCATTTTCAACACATCATGAAAGCCGGCGGCACAATGAATGGAACGACCTCAAGCGAGCGAACAAACTATTTTGAAACTCTGCCGGCTAATCAGCTTCCGCTTGGCCTTTGGCTCGAGTCCGATCGAATGCGTTCGCTCGCAGTGACCCAGGAAAATCTCGACAACCAGCGCGAGGCCGTCAAGGAAGAAAAGCGGCTTCGCTACGATAATCAGCCTTATGGTCAGATATTTGATTTGATCAATGAGATGATTTACAAGAATTTTTCGAACTCGCATTCGACGATCGGTTCGATGGAGCACCTGGATGACGCTACGGTCGAGGACGTTCAGGAATTTTTTAGAATTTATTACGCACCAAATAATGCGGTCCTCGTGCTATCGGGTTCGTTCGATACGCACGGGGCAAAGGATCTCATCGAAACGTATTTTGGCGATATCGAGTCGCAGCCTTTGCCGCCCAGCCTGGATGTGAGCGAGCCGGTCGAGGTGGCAGCGAACTATAAGGAATGGGAAGACAAACTCGCGCCGTTTCCAGCGTTTTTGATCGGCTGGAAGATTCCGCCGAGGCGTTCGGACGAATTTTACGCCCTTTATCTGGCGGGAAAGGTGCTTTACGAAGGCGAGAGTT
The DNA here is from genome assembly GCA_041748715.1 of Pyrinomonadaceae bacterium. Lineage (GTDB taxonomy): Bacteria > Acidobacteriota > Blastocatellia > Pyrinomonadales > Pyrinomonadaceae > OLB17. The sequence goes on from JBGTCS010000351.1 coordinate 6,584, forward strand.
CCCGACTTTATCAAAAACTCGTCAAGGGCGAAGAGTCTGTCATCCAGTTGTTTGGCTTTACTGACGAACGCCGCGGACCCTCGAGTATTTTTATTGGCGCGATACCAAAGCCAGAAAAGGATCTGAGCCGAATCAGGGAAACGATCATGCAGGAAATACACGACCTCGCGGCCCATGGCCCGACCGCCGAGGAAATGGAAAAGATCGAGAATCAGTTAATAAACGACTCGGTCCGCATGCGGCAATCGTCAATGAACCGGGCTCAGCAGATAGCCGAATTCGCCCTCTACGACGGCGATCCGCAGCTTATAAATGGCGAACTCGAAGTCCTGTTGGCAGTCACGGCGGAACAGATCCGCCATGCGGTCGGCACATTTTTGAATACCGAGAACCGTGCACTGCTCGATGTCGTGCCTGCGGGCAAAGGATAGAATTATTGTTCGACGCAATGACGCCGAACCGGGACCCGTATGCGAATCCCGAATTGGCTTAGAAAGATTGATATTTTATGACTCCAGAATTACGAAAAAATCCTCCCGCTCCGCTCGAAAGAGTTCCGTTTGATATACCAAAACCGTTTGAGACCCAGCTCGACAACGGCCTTAAGGTCGTAATAATTGAAGATGAAAGGCTGCCGCTCGTAAGTTTTCGCCTGGCCTTTCATGCTGGCGATGCTCACGACCCGATCGAATGGACCGGAATGACATCGGCGATGTCTTCGATGCTGACCGAGGGAACCGAGATTTATTCGAGTCTTCAACTGGCCGAAAAGATTGAAAGGCTCGGTTCGAGCATTTCCGCGAGCACGTCTGGGGATTTTACGGTGGTGGCGGCATCGGCATTGTCTTTATATAGTACCGAGATCCTTCACCTGTTGGCGGAGGTCGTCCTGCGGCCGACGTTTCCCGAAAACGAACTCGATCTGTATCGTCGAAATACTATTGAAAATCTCAAGTTTCAGCGATCGCAGCCCGGATTCCTAGCAGGGGAACAGTCCGCGCGATTGATCTACGGCGATCATCCTTATTCAAAGGTTTCGCCAAAGGCCGCGGATATCGAAAAAATAGATCGAGAGACATTGGCTAGTTTTCACGCCGCGACGTTGATTCCAAACAATGCGATGTTTATTGTCGTCGGCGACGTCAAAAGCGATGAGTTATTGACCGAACTAAACGAACTTTTTGGCGAATGGCAGCCCGGAAAGGTCATCTCGCATAAATTCGCTGACCCACCATCTCGAGCGTCGAGAACCCTTACAATCGTCGATCGGCCCGGTTCGGCTCAGTCGAATATCGTACTTGCAAATCTCGGTGTGAAACGGATCGATCCCGATTATTTCCCGATGATCGTGATGAATCAAATCCTCGGTGCGGGGGCTTCGTCGCGTATTTTTATGAATCTTCGCGAGGAAAAAGGCTATACCTATGGCGCCTATACGAGACTGGATACCAAGAAACTTGCCGGTGATTTTGAGGCAACGGCCGAGGTAAGGACAGCGGTAACTGGTGACTCGCTCAAGGAATTCTTTTATGAACTCGACCGCATTCGCGACGAAAAGGTCAGCGATGACGAGCTGCAGGATGCCAAAAACTTTTTAACGGGTGTATTCCCGCTCAGGGCCGAAACTCAGGAAGGGCTGACTAACCTGATCGTTAATCAGCAGCTTTACGGTTTGCCGGATGATTATTTGCAGACCTATCGCGACAATGTCGAGGCCGTAACCGTTGACGATGTGCAGAGAATCGCAAATAAACGGGTGCGTCCAGCTGAAATGGCGATCGTTATCGTCGGTGACGCCGAGGAGGTTTTGCCTCAGGCAAATCTTTACGCGGATTCGATCGAGATATTCGACACCGACGGAGATGCTCAGGATCAGGAAAAATATAACCGTGCGGAATCCGAAATGACCGCCGACGTTGCCGGTAAGTGGAAGCTGGTTATCGATTTCCAGGGCCAGCAACTGCCAGTTTCTCTGACGCTCGATCAAGATGGGGCCGTCATAACAGGAGTTTTAGAAACCATGCTCGGAAATGGAAAGATTGCTAATGGCGTGGTGTCCGGCACCAAACTTTCCGCAACAGCGAACGCCGAAATGCAGGGTCAGGTCGTCGATTTTGCCATCGCAGGCAAAGTTGACGGAGAATCAATGAGCGGGACGATTACGGCTCCAATCGTCCCGGACCCGCTTCCATTTACCGGCAGCCGCTCATAAACGGTCGGCCCTCCCATGGATCGTAACATGTTCGATCCGCAGTCTTTTTTATAAATCTTCCCTGTGAGAACAACTACGCCTGAACAAACTGGATGATCGCAAATGCAGCACCTGACGGATCGGCTACCATTGCCATCCGGCCAACGCCCGGGGCGTCAAACGGCGGGACATGAACCTGACCGCCGTTCGCAGTGATCTTAGAAACGGTTTCGTCAGCATTCTCCACGGCGATATAACTTGCCCAGTGAGATGGAGCTTCGCCCCATTCCTCGGTCATCGGCATCATCCCGCCTTGTGCTGTACCATCGAGGATGATCTCTTTGTATTCCATTTCCGACACTTTTGTCTGCTCAAGATGCCAGCCAAAGAGTTTGGAATAGAATTCAAGTGCAGCCGGTAAATTTTTTGTTCGTAGTTCGCGCCAGCAGATTTCGCCTGCCTTCGGTATATCAAATTCAGCCATTTCTCCTCCTTAATTTTGCATCCTGAATGTCGCGAACATCGCACCTGTTGGGTCCTGAATGATCGCAAATCGGCCGGTATTGGGAATATTGGACGGAGCTTTGATGATCTTGCCGCCGAGCTGCTCGGCGAGCTTGGCGTTCTCATCTACATCGTCGACGCCGATATAAGTCAACATATGCGGCGGCGGCAGCTCGCCTTCGCCGCAGATCTTGTGTGAAATCTCATACATTCCGCCCGCGGGGTAATCGCCGCCGGTGGAAAATTCATGATATGCAAATGCCCCGTCAGTTGCTTTGCTGTCTTGAAAAGTCCAGCCGAATACATTTGCGTAAAATTCCTTACATTTCGCCGCGTCAGTGGTGGCTATCTCTGTCCAACAAAAACTGCCCTGCTTTGGCGTTGCGACCTCCGCCATTTCACTTGCTTCTTGTGTCATATTTCTTGCTCCTATGTTTGTTATTAGAAACGAACGATATTTCTGTGGGTTTGAAGTCAGGTACGTAATTTGGGCCGATTAAGTTTTCGTAAGTTAATGCATTGATGACGCGCCTCTTCTTTGTTCTCACAACGGAGTTAGGTTCGTTTATCCTGTTCGGCGGGATCCGATCTTTTGCCCCTGGCTGCCCCGGCTTCGGAGCATTTGGAGATGTTCGATTAGGTCGGCCGCTGCATTTCGGGAAAGCTCGATTACCGAGCACTTCTTGAGCCGCGAACACTCTTGTTGGGCGTCGAATTCGGATTCGCGTGCGAGTGATCGGATCAAGCTCAACTGCCTTGAAGTGATCATGTCGCCCACGGTTCTGGCAACGGGATCGGAGAATGTAACATTAAGAACAGCGTTCGGAGGTTCGACCGGGTCCGTTGGAGTGACAAGCACAGGCTCGGATATCGACGGCTTGCGAAAATTATTAAATTTGACCGCCGCTCGTTTTGAAGCCTCATTTTCGGCTTCCTGAATATTCGAAGGTGTCAACGCCGTTGCCATCCCGATCCCTTCACGGGTAATACCGTCGACCGTAATCGCGGCGGTTACTATTACCACATCGCCGACGGTACGAATATCTCTGATCGAGTGGCTCCAGTCTCGGGCGTTTTCGTCAAGAATATTCGCTACGTCTGACCACTCTAAATTCGAAAAAGGTCGCCGGTCGGCAGCAAAGGTGAGATCCCGGATCGCTGGTGAAAAATCAATTACATTATCCTGGCTCTCGAAGCATTCAAAAAGGCTTCCGGTATCGTTGTTGGATTCACGCTTCATAGTAATTACTCCTCCATGTTTTTAGAATGACAATGACCGTTGCATCTGTGAAACAATGTATCAGAATAAAATAATTGTTGCAAGGACGAAACAAGGTGTTGCATTCAAGATTTCCCTGTGTTATGTTTTATCTGTGAAATAACAAGTGCATCTGTGACACTTAAATATTCATTGAGGAGACTTAAAAATTATGGGATTCAAAAGTGAAAGTCTGATTAGCACTGTTGAACTGGGACGGGCGATCAAACGACGCCGCGAAGAGTTGGGTTTGAGCTTACGTGATGTGGCTGATGTGACCGAGGTTTCGGCATCTACACTTTCGCGTATCGAAAATGGCACCGGTCGTCCGGATGCGGACAATATTGCCCGGTTGACGCAATGGTTAGACATGCCCGTCGACCGTTTGATGAAACACGCGGCTGAGGATGTCGAGCCGGTGATCTATTACCCGCATGAAAAAACACCCGAGATCGTCGAGGCCCATCTAAGAGCCGACCGAAATTTGACGCCTGAGACGGCAAACGCTCTTTCGGAACTGTTTCGCGTGGCTTACAAACAGTTTAGCAAGCCGGGCAGCGATAAATAGGAATTGAGCGAAGATTGGGTATCTAGGCATATAGATTATGAGAAACGCATCGGAAAGAATTGAACGGCCTGGTTTTAGTGGAATGGCAGGGATCGATACGACGTTTGTATTGTTCTTTCTTGCAGTGGAGTTTGGGCGGAGCGTCCAAATGTTTTCGATGGACGGTTTCCTGATGGGCACGACGATGCTTATGGTGCTCGTGCTGCCGTATTTTTTACCCTCTCACTTTGAAAAGCCGGAATTTGCTACTTGGCTTATGGGCCGCGGGGCGATAGCCGTTTTTGGCGTTGGGCTGGGATTGGTATTTAGGCAGAGTTTGGGAGTTGTTTTGCCCGAATCAATGAAATATATGCCGTTCACGCTTTTGATCGTGGCCTCGATGATCAGCTGCTATCTTCAGTTTTATAGTCTTATGAAACTCCGCTTGGCAAAATAGGCAAAAGGCGCCGGGTGCGAGTAATAAAAAGATCCGCGAGTGTTTCGGGAAACATTCGCGGATCTTTTTTTGATCAGATCTAAGCAAACTACACCACTTCGACGGAAGCATCGCGAACCATCTGACGTCGCGACGTTTCGGCGAGCACATTGTGGATCGCAGCAACCTCGTCAACCAATGAAATATATTGCTCGGGTGTTAATGCCTGTGCTCCGTCACAAAGAGCTTCCTCGGGGCAGGGATGAACCTCAATTATCAGGCCGTCGGCACCGACGGCGACACCGGCCCGAGCCAGAGGTGTGACCATATAATTATGGCCCGTTCCATGCGAAGGATCGACGATGACCGGCAGATGAGTCATTCGGTGAACGGCGGGGATTATCGAAAGGTCGATGGTGTTTCGGGCGTGATTGGCAAATGTCCGAATGCCCCGTTCACAGAGGATCACGTCGTAGTTTCCCTCGGCCATGATGTACTCGGCTGCCAAAAGAAGTTCTTCGAGCGTTGCAGAGAGTCCGCGTTTTAACAGAACAGGTTTTCGCGTTTTGCCGACATACCGCAAGAGGGAATAGTTCTGCATATTTCGAGCCCCGATCTGGATACAATCGCCATATTTTTCAACCGCGTCGACGCCTGTTTCATCCATCGCTTCGGTAACAATATTCAGGCCAAATTGGTCACGAACCTCTGCCAGCATTTTTAGGCCGTCTTCGCCGAGTCCCTGAAAAGCATAGGGCGACGTTCGCGGTTTATATGCACCGCCGCGAAAAAAACGGGCGCCGCTTTTTGCAATGGTTTCGGCGGTCGAGAATAGCTGTTCGCGGGTTTCGATCGCACACGGACCGGCGATCATTGCCAGTTCATTACCACCGATCGTGGAATTGCCGACCTTTATGAT
>JBGTCS010000352.1:0-23846 GCA_041748715.1 Pyrinomonadaceae bacterium
TAGTGGAGATCTTTAACAAAGGACTCGCCGTCGGTGACTGCCCAGAAAAGAAAATCAGCCAGAGCCTTACCCTTTACCTGATCCTGCTGTTCTTTGAATACCAGGATGTAGGTATAGCTCGAAATTGGGTACGAATTCTTGCCTTCGGCATCCGTGATCTGAACTCGCAGATCAGCCGGCATGTTCGCAGATGAATCGGCCGCCGCTGCGGCGACGCTTTCTAGATTCGCTTCGACATATTCGCCCGCTTTATTGCGAACCTTTGCCGTCGGAAGGTTGTTCGCTTTTGCGAATGTCAGTTCGACATAGCCGATCGAATTTGGCGTCTGCTTGACCTGCCCCATAACGCCATCGTTGCCTTTGGCACCGATGCCGACACCCGTGACCCAACTCGGCTGCTTATTCATCCCGATCTTATCTTTCCATTCCGGCACCGTCTTAGACAGATAATCAGTAAAAACGGCTGATGTGCCGCTCGAATCGGCTCGATAAACCGGCAGAATCTCAACATCAGGAAGATTCGCGGTCGGATTGTCGGCTTTAAGACGCGGGTCATTCCATTTCTTGATCTTTCCCAAATAAATATCTGCGATCGCCTCGCCTGAAAGTTTCAGCGGTTCGGTCAATCCGTCGATATTGTATGTCAGCACCACAGCACCCAAAACCGTAGGAATATGCAAAATCTCGCTTCCTGATGATTTCATGTCCTCATCACTCATCGGATCATCCGAGGCGCCAAAATCGGCGGTCTTTGCCAGCAATGCTTTTTGGCCTGCACCCGATCCGGTCGCCTGATAATCGATTCGAATTTTGGGATTAATCTTTCCAAATTCACTTACCCATTTTTCATAGATAGGTTTTGGAAAGCTCGCACCCGAACCCTGCAATTGGAGCGAACCCGTCGTTGAGCTGTTGCCATTGCTGTCGCCGAGCTTTTGGCCGCTGCAGGCCGCTCCGGCAATCGCGGTTGCCAAGACCAGATAGGCAAAAAAACGAGTTATTTTAAATTGTCTGTTCATATTCAATGTCCTTTTTTACCAATGTAAATAAATAGCGGATCGGATCAAGTATCGACACCGCAAAATTTTTTCCCTTTCAAATGATCGGATTATACGTACCGATTTAAATGCGTTCAGATAATAGAGGCCGGAGTTTACACTTTTGTAACATGGGCGACAATTTACGGATGGAAACCGGGCTACAATCTTAGGTAAGACTTTTAAAGCGAACTTTGAACTACGGCGCTTTCATCTTAGGTACGCTTTGACACCGTTTCGCCATATGCGGCGAAACGCCTTAAATTCAAGGCACAAAGAACTCGGAGGGGGATATGAAAAATACAAAAATAGGCAGACGGATGGCGGTTGCGGCACTGGTCGCGACGATGTGGATATTACCTGTTGCTGCGATAGCGCAGCAGACGCGGGTGGTTGCGCCAAAGAATAAATATAAGGTTCAGGACGATGTAAAGATCGGTAATCAGGCGTCATTAGAGGTCGAAAAACAATTTCCGATTCTTAACGATCGCGATGCGACTCAGTATGTCGAGAGCGTCGGCGAACGTCTTGTCGCGAGCATACCATCGCAGTTTAGACAGAGTGCATTTAATTACCGTTTTAAGGTGGTAAATGCGAGTGATATCAACGCATTCGCTTTGCCCGGCGGCCCGATGTATGTTAATCGAGGCATGGTCGAAGCGGCCAAAAACGAAGGCGAAATGGCCGGAGTGATGGCCCACGAGATCAGCCACGTCGCGCTCCGCCACGCGACCGCGCAGGCGACCAAACAGGGAAGCGCCAAAAACACGCTAGGGACCATCGGCCTGATTCTTGGCGGGGCGATTCTCGGCGGACAGACGGGTGCCCAACTTGGCGGTTTGATAGCCCAGGGATGGCAGACCAAATACAGCCGTGAATACGAAACACAATCCGATTTACTGGGTGCTCGCATTATGGCGGACGCCGGTTACGATCCGCGTGATCTGGCAAATATGTTCCAAACGATCGCCGGCGAACGACGAGGCGGCGGTGCTCCTGAATGGTTAAGCAGTCACCCCGATCCAGGCAATCGTTATGAAAAGATCAATCGCGAAGCTCAATATCTGCGAGTTTCGTCAAACCCGATCAAGGTCACACGCGACTTTGAACGCATTCAGGCGAAATTCCGATCAATGCCGAGAGCCCAGACGATGGCCGAAATAGAAAAAGGCTATAATCCTGGCCGCGGAACCGAAAATCCCACGGCATCGGGCCGTTATTCGGATCGTGTTCAGACGCCTTCGACACAGGTTCAGCGATATTCGGCGTCAAATGTTATTACATTTAACGTGCCGTCAAATTGGCAGCAGTTTCCATCGGAAAGCAGCGTCCAGTTTGCACCGGATGGAGCCTTTGGCGATCAGGGAATTACTCACGGAGCCATGGTCGGCGTATTAAGCGGCGGACAGAGTAACGATCTGCAGAGTATGACGCAGGCATATGTCGACGGCATTTTGCAGAGCAATTCGTATCTGACGCGACGAAGTAATTTTTCGAATACAAATATCGGTGGCCGACGCGGCTATTCGACGGAGGTTTCGGGTATTTCACCAGTCACTCGCCGGACTGAGGTCGTCAGAGTTTACACGACTCAGCTCCGCAACGGGGCATTATTCTATACCGTGACGGTTGTGCCAAATACCGAGGCGTATAGTTACAATCGGGCATTTCAGAATATGATCAGCTCAATCCGATTTAACGATTAATCGTACCAATCGGTAGATTTAACTGCTTCGCGTTCTTTTCATTGTCTTAATTTTAAGACGGAAAGAGCGCGAAGTTTTTTGTTTTAAAAATAGATATGAGGAACACTTAGGGAACAACTCTTCAACCTGCTCAAGTTGCTTCGATGGGCCGTGGGCTTTTGATCATCGTAAGCAGAATGATCGCCCCGACCGACACGGCCGCACTGGACAAGAATGCCGTTGCGGCACCGTATTCATTCCACACCAATCCGAACAACAGCGATGCCGGGAAAACCGTGATCCCAAACGCCAGATTGTACAAGCCATAGGCCGTCCCCCGATTTTTAGCGGGCACCATATCGGCGACGAATGCTTTTTCGACACCCTCGGTGAGACCGAAATACGATCCATAAATGATGAACAACAGCCAGCATTGCCATGCCGAGGTGACGAATGCAAAGCCGACATACACAAGGGCATAGATCGCCCATCCTGAAATTATCAGGGTTTTGCGGCCAAACCGATCCGAGAGTTCGCCGCCGATGAGCGAGCTGACGACCTTGCTAAAGTGAAGGGTCATCCATAAAAGCGGCAGCATGAGGGGCGAGATGCCCGACTCGGTTGCCCGGAGCAGCAGAAAGGCATCGGTCGAATTTGAAAGAGTAAATATTGCAATCACGACCAGGAAACGTTTGAAATTACCGTCAAACCCTTTTAGCGAAAGGCTGGGCGGTGCGGCAGGTTTGACCGGGACAAATGGTTTAGGCTTTTCACGGACAAAGAATGCGATCACTAACAGGCCGATAACGACGGGTATCGAGGCAAAAAGAAAAACCTTTTGATATTCGATGATCGTCGGACTCTGCGTATCGGCGGCAAAAAGTATCAATAACAAAAACCCGGCTACGGGACCAATAACCGCGCCGAGATGGTCTGCCGCCCGATTAAACCCAAAGGCAAATCCGCGTCTGCTCTGAGGAACGCTTTCCGCGATCAGGGCATCGCGGGGAGCTCCGCGGATTCCTTTTCCGACCCGATCCGTCATTCTGACAACCAGAACTTGCGGCCAGGTGGTCGCAAACGCCAGAAACGGTCGGGTAATGGCGGCTAAAGAATATCCCAGGAAAACCGGCAGTTTTCGTGAACCGAACCGGTCGCTTAGATAACCCGAGATGAGTTTTAGGAGGCTGGCAACGGACTCGGCAAACCCTTCGATAAGTCCGATTGCAAACGGTGATGCCCCAAGCGACAATGCCAAAAATGCCGGCAGCAGCGGATAAACAATCTCGCTTGACGTGTCATTGAGCAGACTGACGAGACTCAGCGCCAGCACATTCCGGGGAAGTCTGCGATACCGTTTCCAACGGTTGGTGCGGTTTTCGCTCGCCGGATTAGACATAATTGGGAGTTAACGAACACGGGAAGGGCGCGGCGTGGGGCGGTCGGATTTTCCACCGCCGAGAGCCAGCAGGGCGATGCTGCCTGCCGCAGCGACGGCAAGAATGATGCCGACTATCACAATTCGCACGGCCATTTTCACGGTCTTCCGAAGCAGTTTATAAGCGATAAAAGCGACGCCTAAAAAAATTATAAAAAAAGCCGCAGCCGCGACAACGCCAACTGTTCCGCCCGGCACGGCAATGCTTAAAAAAAGGGTCATCTCGATCTTGCCTCCGACGCTTTTTCGATTGTGTCAATATCCTCTTCGCTCAGCGAGGCTGTCTCGCTGGGAATCGCAAATTCCTCGTCGGCCCACGCTCCAAAATCCAGCAATTTACACCGCTCGGAGCAAAATGGGCGAAACTCATTACCGTTATATTCTTTTTCTTTACCGCAATGCGGGCACTTCACGATAGGCATAAGAAAGGTTAGCATATCAAATCTCGTGGAAAAACCTATTGAACCGTTCGAGTATCGGCGCGATGATACCGTATAGGTGCGGACCGAACGGACCTTCAAAAGTTGGTAGCATTTATGATATGTTCGGGCCTGAGCGAATCAGTAAACTCATACCCGGAGTAAATGTTTGAACGAACTAACCTTTAACTAGGAGCGTAATAACTTGGAGACCGGCGGGGGAATAAACGTTATGAGCGATTACAAAGAAAAATTTGAACGTTGGCAAAAAAAGGCGACCGAGAAATTTGGCGAGATTGACGCCCAGCTCGGCCTTAAGGAAAAGTTTGAGGGCGGAGCTCGGGTGGTTGTGGATACCGCTCAAAAAGGAGCCGAGCGTATCAAGGCGGAGGCCGAAAAAACGGACGTCGGCAGACAAGCCGTTAAGGTGGCCGGCGATGTCGTAAATACCGCGGCCGGCACAGCCAAAACGGCTTGGAATGTCAGCGAGCCGGCACGTGATGTCGCCGGCGATGCCGGTATCAAGGCTGGCGGGGTTTTTGTCGATGCGGCAGGCAAAGCAGGCGAGATTATTGACGAAGCCGCTCAAACGGTCGGCAAGAACGCAAAGCGTGTTTCGAAGGTTGTCGGCTTTGGTTCAAGTTTGTCGACTACATTGGATTCGGCGGTGAAATCGGCACGAAAAGCCTCCGATTGGGTTCAGGCGGATCCGATGCGGGCCGCCACGACCGGAGTCTCGATGGCGATCGGAGCCGGGCTCGGCGTAGTTTTTACCGGTATCAGTTCGCATTGGCTGCTTAATTCGGCGATCCCGGTTTGGTCTGTAAAGAAGCTCGCCGAGAATTTTAATGAGTATTTAAAACGCCGTGAAGAGATGATCGAAAAAGGCCAGCTCTCAGAGGCCGACGCCGAACGGATCCGATTCGAACGCGATATCGCCAAACGAGTCGGAGCACCGCTGCTCGGAGCATTTTCAATTGCATCCGGCGCTGTCATGCTGACAAATGTACTCAATCCGGCGACGGTCACGGGATTTCCGATCGGGACAATTATCGGCGGTAACCCGCTGCTCGAAGGCGTCTGGTTTTTTGGCAACGGGATGGTTTGCTTCAAAACCAGCTACGATTTCTTTATGATCGCTCTCGACGGACAAGAAGATGTCGAAAAGATGGTAAGAGAGATAAAAGGCCTTTTGCCTCAAGTTAGTGAAGGGTAATTGTGAATCGTGAATCGTCAATGGGAGCCGAGAGCATATACCTGCATTCTTTCTATTTACGATTCACTATTTACTAATTGATCCTGATCGGGAACGGAACAAAACACAAAACAAAAATTACGAGGGTTAATACCGCAATCGCCTTTCGTTTGGCATCCAGCGGCGACTGATCCCACGGCCTTGGGTGTTTTATGCGCATCATGACGCCGAGGATTATCGCGATAAGAAAACCGCTTGGGCTATTAAAGAAGTATAGGCCGAGGACCGAGAGTATCGCCATGACCGGAAATGCAATTCGACCGGTCCAAAAATGAACCCGTTCCCCGAAAACGGCATAAACCGCGTGGCCGCCATCGAGCTGGCCTGACGGGATCAGGTTCAAGGCAGTCACCAACAAACCGACCCAGGCGGCATAGTAAAAAGCGTTGCCATAGCTGACTGCCGGATCGGAACCCAAAGCCAAACCCACAATCTTCATAAACAGAGGGTCCGCAAAAACCAGCCCGCCCGGGCTGGCAAGCTGCAGCGAGGTTGCGGGCTCCATCGTCGCGATGCCGACAATCGCGATCGGTATCAGAGCGATAAACCCGGCGATAGGCCCGGCCACGCCGATATCGAAAACGGCCTTTCTTGACGGCATCGGTGAAAGGATCTTGATAAACGCTCCGAATGTCCCGGCCGGCCCGATCATTGGCGGAGTGGGGAGAAAGAACGGCAGTGTGGCATCTACCTTGTAAATTCGGCAGGCGATGTAGTGCCCCATTTCGTGAGAGATCAAAATAAAAAGGAGCGAAATCGAAAAGCTCAGCCCATAAGCCAAGTACCCCGTTTCCGTGAACAGAGAGCGGATTGCGTCGCCGATCAACGCCGCGTAATTTAGCGGCAGCGAAACTAATAGGTGAAAAAATTCAGTAAGCGTCTGCGGATCCGCATCCGGCAGCGTCTGATACGGCCCAAATGGATATAGCGTCCCGGCGACGGTCACTGTGCAAAACGTGATACCGAGCAGCAATATATGTTTGATCCAGGTGCTCAGCGTGGGTCGCATCGACGGTCGCTGATCAAAGAATTGCTGGTCAAATGAATGAGGCTCTTCCATACTCGGGCAATTGATCCGGTTCAATAAAAAGATCGTAGAACAAAAAGATCGTAGAACGCATGCCGGCGATTTCGCCAGACAATTCGTTCTACGATCGAAAACTTAAAAATACGGTTAGAATCGAAGTTTTTAATCGACAGTTTTTGCCGAAAGCTCCTTACCGGGTTTAAATCTTATTGTCTTGCCGGCCGGGATCGGAACTTCCATTCCCGTACGCGGGTTGCGGCCCACGCCCCTTTTTCTCGCTTTTACTACAAATACTCCGAACCCACGCAACTCGATACGTTTACCTTGAGCAAGCGCCTGTTTCATCGCGTCGAATAGCGAATCGACAACTTGTTCGGCTTTTTGCTTCGGAACGCCTGTGCGGTCAGCAACTAGATTTACGATGTCTAGTTTGATCATTATCTCCTCCTATAAACCGGAAACCCCCGGGAGAAAGAACCCAAAAACCAAAGTGTTCCTGAATCATAATCCTCTAACTCTACATCTGTCAAGGTTTTGCGGAAAGTTTTAATGGTTGGCCGGGCATGCGAAACCTTTGGCAATTCTTTATCCACTAGCGAAACGCGGTGCGTTTACTTCGCTGCCCAATCTTGAGATGCTAGGATTAATTCACGCAAATTTTGATATGTCATTTTCGAGGGGGATTCAATTATGAGATGGAGAGATCAGAGGCCAAGCGTTAACGTCGAGGACCGTCGAGGGATGGGCGGCCGCGGCATGGCGGTGGGCGGCGGCGGCATCGGTGTATTGGTGCTTGCGATTGCGATCTACCTTTGCGGCGGCGACCCGAGCCAACTCCTGCAAACCGGGCCGGCGCCCGATTCGGTGCTGCCGCCGGGTGCCGCGTCGAATCGCTTGGTGATCCAGGACGAGAATGCCCAATTTGCCCGGGCCGTTATGGGAAATCTCGAGGACGCCTGGAAACAGATATTGCCCGCCCAATCGCGGACCTCCTTTCAGGAACCGAAACTTGTTCTGTTCACACGACAGATCTCATCCGCCTGCGGTTTTGCGACCGCCGCAAGTGGGCCGTTTTATTGTCCGGGCGATCGGAAACTCTATCTCGACTTCGCATTTTTTGATGAACTTCGCCGTGAATTCAAGGCGCCGGGCGATTTTGCACAGGCCTATGTCATCGCTCATGAATTCGGTCATCACATCCAAAACCTGACGGGCGTGATGGGCAAGGTCCAGCGGGCGGGTGAAAATAATCGGTTCTCGGTCGCTCTCGAACTTCAGGCCGATTGTTATGCGGGCGTTTGGGCCAATTTTGCGGCAGACCAAGGGCGCCTTGAAACTGGTGATGTCGAAGAAGCCATTCGCGCCGCAGCGGCGGTTGGTGACGACATGATTCAAAAGCGCACTCAGGGTTATGTCATTCCCGATTCCTTTACCCACGGCAGCTCACAGCAGCGAAGGGAATGGTTTGCCAAAGGAATGCAGTCGGGTGAGATGCGGCAATGCGAGACGTTTAAATAGTGCGATACAACGCAGATCGGCGAGACCGTTACGCGGCGAACGGCCGACCGTATAATTCCTGATAAACCCAACCCAAAAACCTTACTTCTGCGGTACAAAGCGTTTCGAGCCAGCAGCTTGTCAGATAGATGCGTTTTTCAGCATTTGTCGTCAGGTGCTCGGCTTTTTTTAGGGCCGAGGCATCGAGATCGGCATCGAGGTTATACGCTTTGGCGAGGTCAGTTTTCGTTTTGTGCGATTCCTGAATGGCTTCGAGCAGATCGCTGATCCAGAGTTTTAGTAACGGCTCGGAATTGTTCTGCGACAGAGCCTGAAATGATCCGACCGCCAAACGGGCTTCGGCATTTTCAAACGGGTAGATCGAGATGCCGTTTGCGGCGTCATCCTGCTGTTTCCATTGGAACAATTCCTCGGTATTTACGTGACGGATCCGCGCCGTGCGTTCGTCGTACATTAAAAACCATTCCAACAGATCAGCCAGCGAACCGATCTCAACCTCGCCGCCCTCGTCACGGCGAAGCTTTGGCGGCTGATTTTCTTCTTCTTTTGCTTTGGCCATTTACATATTTCAGCATCAATAACCGCCAAAAACCAAATCGTTTTTACAATTTACATCACCGGCAGATATAATCGCCATGCAAAAGCGAACTAGCGTGACCGCAACATCCGACGAGCGGCTGAATTATGTTTACAGGATTGATCGAGGAACTCGGGATTATTAACAGCCTGACCGAAAACGCGGGCGGCAGGCGAATCGATATCGCGGCGGCACTCGTCACATCTGATATCGCGAATGGCGATTCGATCGCGGTGAACGGCGTATGTTTGACGGCATTGGAGGTTTCGGAAACGTCTTTTGCTGCTGACATATCGCCCGAAACGCTCGAACGAACAACGCTCGGAAATCTCAAATCCGGAAATTCAGTCAACCTCGAAAGAGCTGTAACTCCCGCCACAAGACTCGGCGGCCATATTGTTCAGGGTCATGTCGATGGACGCGGAACTTTTATTTCAGCCAAATCCGAAGGCGATTTTTGGACAGTAAAAATTGGCTTTTCGCCAGATTTCGCGAGATATCTGGTTCACAAAGGGTCCGTCGCAGTCGAAGGCATCTCGCTGACTATTGCGGAGCTTGGCGACAACGATTTCGAAATCGCCGTCATCCCCAAAACCTGGGCGATGACAAATTTGTCCAGGCTGAAAGCCGGCGACGCCGTCAATCTCGAAGCCGATGTCATCGCCAAATACGTCGAGCGAATGATGCAGTTTCTGGCAACAGGCGCAAAAAATGGTGAATGACGAACCGTTTCATCATTCACCAAATTGGAAACAAAAGATTTAATAGTTGACTACAAAATTAGATCGAACTCGCGAGTTATTTCGCGGGACTCGACAGTTTGCCGATCAGCGAGAACAGCGGCAGATACATCGAGATAACGATCGAACCGATGGTCACACCGAGAAAGGCGATAAGTACCGGCTCCATTAAACCAAGCAGATCGGCAATCGCGGTATCGACCTCTTCCTCGTAAAAGTCGGCGATCTTGCCGAGCATTGCATCGAGGGCACCGGTCTGTTCACCGACACCGATCATCTGACCGACCATGTGCGGGAACACTTTGGTTTCCTTCAGCGGATCGACAAAATTTTCACCGCGTTCGACACCGGCGCGGACCTTGAGGATCGCGTCTTCGATAACCACGTTCCCGGCGGTCTTTGCCGTGATATCAAGCGACTGAAGTATCGGGACACCCGAGGAAAGCAGTGTCGATAAAATTCGCGAAAATCTGGCAACCGCAACCTTTCGCAGAATGCTTCCAAAGATCGGAGTTTTTAACAGCAAGCTATCTATCTGCCATTTTCCTTTTGTCGTCTTGTAATAATAATTGAGGCTGACACCCGATCCGATCAGGACTACCAGTACGGTCAGGCCGCCCCAGCCAGCGATAAATCCGCTTATGCCCATGACGATCCGCGTCGGCAGCGGCAGAGCTTCGCCGGGTCCGAGCAAGCCGAGAAAGATCTGCTCAAATTGCGGGATGACAACGATCATGATCAAGGCGATCGCACCTATGGCTACCAAAATAACCGCAGCCGGATAGATCGACGCCGAAACAATGCTTCGTTTTAACTTGACGACCTTCTCGATCAAGGTAGCTAGCCGCTGAAGGATTAGATCCAGAACACCGCCCGTTTCACCGGCCTCGACCATGTGAGTATAAAGGCTGTCAAAAACTTTTGGATGCTTTTCGAGGGCTGCATAAAGCGTCGAGCCTTCCTCAACATTTTGACGAACCTGGCGGAGGACATCCTTAAAAAATGCGTTCTGCTGCTGTTCGCCCAAAATGTCAATACATTGGACAAGCGGCAGACCGGCGTCGATCATTACCGAAAATTGACGTGTGAAAACGGCCAACTCCTTTGCACCGACCTTTTTCCGTCGACCAAGTTTTGGCAGGGCGATCTCACGCCCTTTCTCCGACGCCTGCGTCATAACTACCTGTTCGCGTCGCAAAAGAGCACGCAGGTCATCCTGAGATTCGGCTTCGCGTTCACCGGCGATCAATTCATTTAGGCGATTTCTACCCTTATAGACAAATGTAGGCATTTCTTTGTTTTGCTCCTTTTCCAGCGTCGCGGACAGGGTCGTCCGGATAAAAATTTCTTAATTAGCGGGGACGTTCACCGATAGACCGGCCTTGTGCATATGGGCTGCCCGCCTTGGGCATCGGCCGCGTCGCAGGACGCGCACCGCCATTACCGTAAGCCTCGTTGAGGCCCGAACCGCGATCGATCAATTCTTTCAGCTCGTCGGCGTTGGATGAACGCTGTATTGCGGTTTCAAGCGTGATGTGACGCTTATGGACGAGAGACGCCAGCGCTTGATTAAAGGTCTGCATCCCGTATTTGTCCTGACCGGTCTGCATCATCGAATAAATCTGATGGATCTTGTCTTCTCGGATCAGGTTGCGGATCGCGGCATTTGGAACAAGAATCTCAAGGGCCATTACCCGTCCGTCGCCAGCGATATTTGGCAGCAGCGATTGGCAAAGGATGCCTTCGAGCACGAGCGAAAGCTGGGTTCGCACCTGGGCCTGTTGTTCGGCAGGGAATACGTCGATGATTCGGTTAATGGTTGAATATGCGGAGTTCGTGTGAAGCGTGGCAAACGTCAAGTGACCCGTTTCGGCGATCCGGAGCGCCATCTCGATGGTTTCGAGATCGCGCATTTCGCCGACCAGTACAACGTCTGGATCCTGGCGAAGCGCGGTCCTTAGCGCGGATCCAAACGAATGGGTGTCGGCCGCAACTTCACGCTGGTTGACGACACAATTTTTGTGGTTATGAAGGAACTCGATCGGATCTTCGATAGTCAGGATATGGTCGTGACGATCGATGTTGATCTTATCAACCATCGAAGCGAGAGTCGTCGATTTACCAGAGCCAGTCGGACCTGTAACGAGGACCAGGCCGCGTGGCTTTTTGCACATGTCGGAAACTACGTTTGGGAGGCCCAATGCGTCAAATGTCTTAATTTCGTAAGGAATGGATCGAAAAACCGCGCCGACCGCTCCTTTTTGATTAAAAAGATTGGCACGAAATCGGGACATTCCCTTGAGGCCGAATGAGAAGTCAAGCTCCAAATTCTCTTCAAAACGGTGTTTTTGTGCATCGGTCAGCACCGAATAGGCGAGACGCTTTGTGTCAGACGGCGACATCACCGGAAATCCCGGCAACGGGGCCAGGTGGCCGTGAACGCGGACCTGCGGAGCGGAATTTGTCGTCAGATGCAGATCCGATCCACCCAGATCGGTCATCTTGCGGAGGAGGTCTGGCAACGTAACCGTTGATTCGACATTTGCTTGTTGTTCGTAACTCATAATAATTTTGGTGGGAGACTTTGTACTAGTCTCTGGTTGCAGCCCTGAGTGCCGGTCGGACCCGGCTCTTTAACGAGTTGATGACTTTTTCGGATTCGGCCGCAAGACGGGCCGATTCCTGCACCGGTGAATTGGTCGATACACTGTAAATACGGCCATCAACCTCAGTGAAATAGAACATCCGTGACTGGACAGCCCCGTCGCGAGCCTGCGATTGAGCAACGACAACATACACCGGCTGTCCCGCAATATCCTTTTTATAATCATTTACGACCCAGCCGTTTTCGCGGATCATGCGGTCAATGACTTCGCGTCTAAGTGACGTCGTGGAAACGCCCCCAACACTTTTTCGGCCGTTGTCTGAACCTGAGGCCGCGGGGCCAACCACCGAGATCGAAGCTGATCCAACCTGATCGCCAGCTGAATTATCAACCCGGAATTGAAGTTCCGCCGGTGATGACGGTGACGGCTTCCAGCCCTGTGGAGCTGCATCGCCCGAAGGTAAAACCGCAGCGGCGGATGGAGCCGGCTGGCTGAATGTCTGTGGCTGTGAGGTTGGCTGATTTGCGGTCGGTTGGGCAATTTCCACTTCGCGAGCATTTGCGAGCCGTATTTGGCGAAGTCTGATCTGGCGATTGCGTTTGGCACGCAGCTTTTTACGCCGCTCCTGTGCACGATAAAGCTGCCACCATCGTTTTGAATATTTCTTAACGCCGCGCCAATATCTCTTTTTCTTTTGTTTTTGAGCCTTGCTCGACCCCGCTTCGGCATATTCCGTCGCGATCGGAACTATCACCCCGATACCGATTAACAAAGCCACTGACAATACTACTGCCCTAACTAACATACTTCCTCCATGGCCTAAATGACCGTTTCTTTAACCACTTCCTCGATGGTCGTGATTCCTTCGCGAATTTTGCAAAGCCCCGATTCGCGTAGTGTTACCATTCCAAGTTCGATCGCTTTTCTTCTAAGTTCCATTGCGCTTGCGCCAATAATGATCAGTTCGCGTAATTCGTCCGAGATCTCCATCACCTCGTACAGGCCCACGCGGCCTTTAAAACCGGTTTTGTTGCACGTATCGCAGCCAACGCCTTTGTAGATCTTGATCTCGCCCGCTTCGTCTTTCGAAAATCCGATTTCGGTGAGTGCTTCGGGCGGAAGATTTACTTCCTCTTTGCAGTTCGTGCAAATTCGGCGGATCAGCCTTTGTGCCTGAATAATGTTGACGCTGGTTGCGACCAAAAACGGCTCGATACCCATATTTACAAGTCGCGAGATTGTCGACGGGGCGTCATTGGTGTGCAGGGTTGAAAGAACAAGGTGACCTGTCAACGCGGCTTTGATCGCAATCTCCGCCGTTTCAAAATCACGGATCTCACCGACGAGCACGATATTCGGATCCTGACGCAGGAATGAGCGAAGAGCCGCGGCAAAATTTAGGCCGATCTGCTCCTTCATTTGCACTTGATTAATTCCCTGAAGGTTGAACTCGACCGGATCCTCGGCCGTCATAATGTTTGTTTCAGGCGTATTTAGGGTTTGAAGCGCCGAATAGAGCGTATTGGTTTTACCCGATCCGGTCGGGCCTGTCACCAAGACCATTCCGTACGGATTTGCGATCGCCCGCTGAAACTTTTCGAGGCTCTGAGGCTCGAAACCGAGTTTGGTCATATCGAGCATCAGCTTATCCTTATCAAGCAAACGCAACACGACTTTTTCACCAAACAAGGTGGGCAGCGTCGAAACACGAAAATCGAGTTCGCGCGACCTGTTATCGATCTTGACCTTTATCTTGATACGTCCGTCCTGCGGAAGGCGTTTCTCGGAAATATCAAGCTTGGCCATGATCTTAAGACGGGAAATGAGCGGGTCGCGGATTTTCATCGGCGGATGCATCACATCGTACAAAACGCCGTCGATACGGAACCGGATACGAAAATCCTTTTCGTATGGCTCGACGTGAATATCCGACGCTCCTCGGCGGAGCGAATCGACCATCAGAACGTTGACGAGACGAACAACAGGAGCGTCTTCGCTGGCTCGGGCCAGGGCGGCGAGATCGATCTCTTCGTTGTCGTTTATAACCTCTAATTCTTCGCCTTCATGGGTGCCAAATTCAAAGCGGTCCAGCGAAACATCCAGATCCGAAGCAGTAATGCGTTCATCTGCGGGCGGAGCGCCGTTGGAGGAACCATTTTTGAGAAAGCCGTTTCGGCTATTGCCACCATTGCCGTTGACAGAAACACCGTTGCGTTCTACCTCTTGTGCAAATGCAGCATCAAAAATATCAATCTCGCTCGATCCGCTGTAGTATTTCGAGATCGCCATCTGGATCGACGTTTCCGAGGCAATGACGGGTTCGACATTAAGTCCGGTCATGAACTTAATGTCGTCCATCGCAAAAACATTCGTCGGGTCGGCCATCGCGAGCGTGAGAGATGCACCAACCTTGGAGATAGGCAGGACCGAGTATTTCGTCGCTACATCTTCGGAGATGAGCTTGATAACATCGGCTTCGATCTGAAAGAGATCCAGATTGATTGAGGGAACTCCGTACTGGCGGGAAAGGACGGCTGTGACTACGTCATCAGAGACATAGCCCAACCGGACAAGATTTGAACCTAGACGACCGCCGTTGGCACGTTGGTATTCTAGCGTCTCGCGCAATTGCTGCGAGGTGATGAGGTTTTCGCGGACGAGGATTTCACCGAGTTTTGCTGACATTTATATGAGGGCAGTTTCCTTCGAAAAAGCACAGATAACCGGAAACTTTTTGAATTGAACGTTAGGTCAAACTGAATGAGTGGCTAAACAGTAAAACGATGACAAACATCGTTTAGATATGATGATACATTGTTAAACTCCGAAGTGTCAATAAATCTTTTCGGGAATTTCGAGAGTGACCACAAGGTAAATGTTCCTGCGGGGAATCGGTCACTGTGACTTAAATTCGGTTATATGTCTTAATTGGCGAGCATTAAGAGAACGGGCTCGTTTACGCAGCCATATCGTATTTAATTAAACTCATTAAGGCAGCGGTATTTTTACTTGCCTCACGGTGCTCCGGGTGATATATTTTAGTCTAGTTTTTGTACATAGCCCGTTGAAAGGGCTGTTTCGAAAGATCGGATAAAACCGGTCACCCCCAATAATTTCACTTACAAGTTCGAGGATTTGAGGTAAAGCATGAAGTTAATGTTCCCGAAACACACCTTTGTCGGCACCCTGCTGGTTATTTTTCTGACCGGTCTGGTCTTTGTGAATGATGCTGCGGCTCAAGCAAAAAAAAGCGCTTCGGCCAAAAAACCGACCGCCAAAGCTGAAGTCAAAAAAGATAAGAAAAGGCCCGAGAAACAGGCCAAGAATGCCAAGGCGGAGCGGGGAAACACAAAGGCCTCGGCGAAAGATGCGAAATCGGCCAAAGGTGGAAAGAACGAAAAACTGACTGCGAAAGAAAAGGCGAAAACTGACGCTAAGTCCAAGAACGATCCTAAAAAACGCGGTGAATCTCAAAAGGCAGCGGCCGAACGACGGCGTAGGGAAGAAGAACGCCGCCAGGCGATCCTCGCTGAACAGCGACGGCGCGAACAGGCTGCCCGCGAGGCCCGGGCACGTAAGTTAGCGTTTGAACGTGGTCTTCGCACCGAAACCGTAGCTAATATCTCAAAGGATGTGACGGAGGGTGAGGATCTGGCGATTCGTCAGGCCGCGATCACGGCGCTTGGGGCGCATGCTGGTTCGGTTGTTGTAATGGAAGCTCAGACTGGAAAGGTTCTGACGATCGTTAATCAAGACTGGGCAATTCGGAGCAGCATAAGACCGTGTTCCACGATAAAACTCGTTACCGCGGCGGCCGGATTGAACGAAGGAGTAATAAGTAAGGAAGACGGTTCGGTTAGAAATGCCTCGACCCGCCGAAATTTAGACGACGCGATCGCCCACTCAGACAATCCTTATTTTCAGCGCGTCGGATCGAATTTGGGAAACGTTAAACTAGTCGAATATGCCCGCCAACTCGGTCTCGGCGAACCGACCGGTCTTAATCTCGAAGGCGAAACTGCTGGCAGACTGCCATATTCAAATAATAACGCTCGAATTTATTCGCACGGCGACGACACCGAGGTTTCGACAATACAGTTGGCCGTTATGGTTTCTGCGATCACAAACGGTGGTAACCGCGTTTTGCCAAGAGTTCCTCGAAACGCGGTAGATAATGCAAAATTTCAAACCTTTTATAAAGCGAAGGTCGAAGTTCCGCAGCAAAACGTTAGGCGGGTTATTCCTGGAATGATGGGAGCGGCCGAGTATGGAACGGCTCGCCGCGACATGGATCAGAATCTGGGTGTAGCGGGCAAAACTGGTTCGTGCATTGATAAAGGATCATGGGTCGGCCTCTTTGCATCGGTGGCACCGATCGAATCGCCAAAGTATGCGGTTGCCGTAATTACCCGTGGTGAGAGCGAGCGGGGAAGACATGCCGCCGCAGTTGCAGCGAAAATCTATAGTGTCCTCAGCAGCCAGATCGTCCGGACTGACCGGAATTTGGCGCAGACAGAATTTAAGCTAAGACTAAAAACACCAATTGACGTCAGCACCACGGCCGTCGCGGACGCCGATGATGAGGACGAAGATGCGGTCGTTGACGAGTCAGCAAATAGCGATCTCAACGGGATCGATGCAAATGGCAGTAAGGTGATCGTCGTGCCGAGTGCTTCGCCGCAGGCTCCATCAACCAAGAAACTAATCGTCAAAACCGGTGATTCAAAACCGTTACTACCTCCGGTTGTAATAACTTACGATAAGGACGGCGCTGAAAAGAAAACTATCATTCGGCCCAAGCCATAAAATATTGGATGGTGAGCTGATTAAATAGGTATCAGATCGATTTCGGTTCGTCCGGATTCGCGATGGCTTTTTGTTGCGGTTTTCCCGTTTTTGGCTTGACACAAGCGTTAAAGTTGCAGGATTATTGTGTTTTTCAAAAGTTTTCTTTTGATTGGGTATTTTGTTTAGATGGCACAACCATCGCGCAAAATCTTGCAACTTTTTTACTGAGTGCTACATCTGATTTGACGCAAACCCGGAGACGAACAAAACCGGTAAAGCGATTGGACGGCAGAATAATTTTAAGGGGATCGACCCGAGGAAGGTTTTAGATGAAAACGATTTTTAGATACACATACATAGGGCTGTTGGTGGCGGCAATTTTTGCCGTGGGTACCGTGGTAACTTTTGCTCAGGACGCGCAGGATCCGTGTGCGGACGCTGAGGGGCAGACCACACTGGGTGATAAGTTTCGGGCTGAATATTCGCTAAAGGATATTCCGGGACGCAAAAAGGCTATTGATACTGGTAAGAATTTTTTGGAAAAATATGGTGCATGCGAGTCTGCAAAGGATTTATCGGAATATCTCAAGACAACGCTGCCCAAAATGGACGCGAAGCTGAAAGAGTTGCAGGAAGCAGAGGCGAAAGCTGCATTGCTGACCCGTTTTGATAACGGACTTAAAGCTAAGAATTGGGATGAGGTATATTCGGCTGGTAAAGAAATTCTCCAAAAATATCCGGATGAGTTTAGAACGGCTACGTTAGTTCTTGGTTCTATCGGTCTGGACGAGACCATCAAGGTTCCTCGCGTAACTAAATGGAATGATGACACGCTTCGTTTTGCTAAGGCAGCTATCGCGGATCTGGAAGGCGGCAAAGAATTTAAGTCATACGGCGTTTCGCAGTTTTCGTATAAAAACAAGGAAGACGCTCTCGGGTGGATGTATTACACCATCGGATACATCACTTTCTTTGATAAAAACGATAAGAAGCAGGGTTTGAGCAGTCTTTACAAAGCGACACAGCTTGCTTCGGACACCAAGACTAATCCGATTGTTTATCAGTCGATAGGTACATACTATTTTGACGAGGTCAAAAAGCTTGCGGCCGAAGTCGATACAATGATCAAAGGGCAATCGGACACCGATACACCTGAGGTCGCTGAGAAGAAAATTGCCGATATTAAAGCAAAGGTCGCTCTGGTAAACGGCACTGCCGAAGCCGCGATCGACGCTTACGCTCGGGCTCATACTCTGGCAAAGGCAGATGCGAAATTGCCTGCGGAATACAAGGCCAGCTTGCTCAAAACGCTACAGGACCTCTACAACGTGCGGTTTGGAAAGTTGGATGGCTTTGATATGTTTGTCGCAAACACCGTGAAAAAGCCGATGCCGAATCCGCTAGAACCGGTTAAGCCGATAACCGATCCTGATCCTGCGGCTGCAACGACTACGACTACGACAACAACTACCACGACAACAACGTCGACGTCACCGGCCGCTGCCAAACCGGTCATTAAACCAGTCGGTCCGACCAGTGCAAATCCGACTGCGGTCAAGCCGAGTGCGGTAGTTAAAAAAGCTAACGTTAAGAAAAAGGCAGCATAAGGGTTTGTTTAGTATCTGAAAATCGGCCGGATGCGAATAAGATCGCATCCGGCTTTCTTTTTTGCCTCAATCTTCATAAAATTAACCTCAATGTCAGCCAACCTTGCCCAACTCGAAAACCTGATCGGTCACAAATTTCAGGACATAAAATTCCTCGAGCGGGCCCTGACACACCGTTCGTGGGCCTATGAAAATTTGCCGGGGGCGTCGGACGAACAGGTGCGCGACACCGAGAACGAATCGATGGAATTTCTCGGCGACTCGGTTTTAGGACTGGTTATTGCGGAACGTTTATATTCCTCTCATCCAAAAGCCAGCGAAGGCGACCTTACGCTGATGAAGCATCATCTGGTGAGTACGGCGACCTTGGCTCAGATAGCTGAGCAGCTAAATATCGGCGGATTTATGCGTGTGGGTCGCGGCGAGGAAAAGACCGGCGGTCGTAAAAAGCAGGCTTTGTTGGCTAACACACTCGAGGCGGTCATCGCATCCGTTTTTCTCGACCAGGGATATGTTGCGGCTCGAGTTTTTATCGGGCGGATATTTGCCGATGAGCTAAAAACCGCAACGCCAAAAAATTCTGTAGATTACAAAACACTACTTCAGGAACTTTTACAGGGCGAAAAGCTGCCCGCTCCCGTCTATAACGTGACCAAAACCGATGGCCCGCCGCACGACCGCACTTTTTCGGTTGAAGCACGGTGGGAGAATGGTAAAGCCCGTGGAGTTGGGAACTCGATAAAAGCTGCGGAAATGATGGCGGCCTCCGAGGCGGTCGGCATACTGAAAAAAACGGAAGGCAAGGCCGCGAAACAGGTTGGCAAGAATTAGCGTATCATTGTTAGATTACTTATGAGTACAGAGGAAAAAGAGATCATACCCACCGTGACACCAAAAACGGTCGGCCCGCCCAAATCCACGATCAGAGAATATTTTGAATCGTTTGTCGTCACTCTGGTGATGGCGATATTCGGGATGACTTTTATTTTGCAGGCAGTGACGGTTCCGACCGGCTCGATGCAAAATACGATACTGGTCGGCGACTATTTGCTGGTGAATAAATTTATTTTCACGCCCGGCGGGTACGAGTTGCCATTCCTGCCGCAACGCGAGATCCAACGCGGTGACATAATCGTCTTTAAATATCCCGGCAACAAAGTGCATCCGGAAAACGACAGCTCACGCAAGCTGGTGCCTTACCAAATAAATTACGTCAAACGCGTGATCGGGCTGCCGGGTGAGACAGTTGAATTTCGCGATAACCAGGTTTTTATTAACGGGAAGCTTTTACCCGAAAACCGCCTTATCGGTGATGCCGACGATAATCAGTCGGCGCTCGAAGTTTCAAAATTTGAGGAGCCGCGCTCTGACGGCAATTACAGTGTTTTTTATTCGAAAGATACGATGGATGCTATCAAGGACGGTAAAAAACTATCTCGACGCGGATACGAGTTTGGCGTCGACGGCAAGCCGATGGAGGTTCCTGAGAATCAATTTTTTGTCATGGGCGACAGTCGAGATAATAGCGAGGACAGCCGCTATTGGGGATTCGTCCCGCGCGGGCTGGTCATCGGACGAGCGATGTTTGTCTATTGGTCATGCGATCGCGGAGCGTCAAATGGCGATCTATTTGGCTGTTTGACGCACCCGCGCCTCGACCGTATCGGACATTTTGTAAAATAGCCGGCAAACTTGCTGGATTTGCCGACCTGCCAAAGGCGGCTAGTGGGAGCGATAACCCGCAGCCCAGATTTCAACACAGAGCCGATGAAAATACATTACACCGACGAGGTGTCCGACGCATTGAGCGAAAAGAGGCCGGTCGTCGCGCTCGAATCGACTGTCATTGCTCACGGCCTGCCTTTTCCCCAAAATCAGGAAACTGCGTTCAGGCTAGAGTCGATCGTCAGAGCAAATGGGGCGGTTCCAGCTACGATTGCGATGTTTGCCGGGGAATTTTATGTTGGGATCGAGCGCTCCCAAATCGAGCGGTTGGCATCGGAGTCGAATATTCGTAAGATCTCGCGTCGCGACCTGTCGATAGCGGTCGCAAAAAAGCTCGACTGCGCAACGACGGTCGCAACAACCGCCTTTATCGCTCATCGCGCCGGGATCAAAGTTTTCGCCACGGGCGGGATCGGCGGCGTGCATCGAGGATTTTCCGCCGACATTTCAGCCGACCTGCCCGAGCTTGCTCAGACGCCGATCACGGTGGTTTGCTCGGGCGCCAAAATTGTTCTTGATCTGCCTGCGACACGGGAATGGCTCGAAACCCACGGGATAAACGTTTTGGGCTGGAAGTGTAATGAATTGCCCGCATTCTATTCGCGAACAAGCGGGTTGGCGATCGATGAGCGAATCGACACTGCTGCCGAAGCCGCATCGATTGCGGCAGCCCGCGATGAATTGAACCTGCAAAATGCCGTTCTCGTGGCGGTTCCGGTTCCTGCTGAGTTTGAACTCGATCGTTCTGAGTTGGAAAGATTTCTCTCGGACGCCCTCGCGCTTGCGGATCAAAATGGCATTGACGGAAAAGAGATCACGCCGTTTCTGCTCGCTCAAATGGCCCATCGCAGTGAAGGTAGAACACTGGCCGCAAATATTGCTTTGCTCGAAAATAACGCTCGCGTCGGAGCCGAAATCGCCTGTGCGATCTCTCAAACATAAAAATCTTCGCCGATCATTTTGGCCCCGAATATTCCATTTTTTGTCTTAGCGAATCGAGACGTTTTTGAGCTTCGACGGCCTCGGCTGAATTTGGATGCCTTGAAATTATCTCCTTCCAACTGGCTCCGTCGTACCGAAACTGCTTTGCGGCGGAATTAAAAAGAAAGACTATCTTTAATTTTCGATATCGGTCGAGACTTACAAAGTTGAGGTAGTAGCTGTGTAGCGGCGCCCCGCTCGCAGCCATTTCTTTTCGGCTGAGGCGGCTGGTCGCGTCCTTTGAAAGTTTGACAGCAACCTCTTCGAGCAGATCGCCGAACAGCAGCAGCAGCGACGGGCGAAATTTTGAATCCGGATAGAGACGAAAAAATTCGATCGCGACCTCGATTTGCTCAAAGCCACTCGTCGCCTGAACGAGTCGGGCCAGGCGTTCCTCATCGCCAGGACGAAAATCACCAAAAACCGCGTCGGCCTGAACCCAGCCAAAATTGGCTGGCGGTGCCGTTACCCGAAAAAATTTCACACCGTCTGCCTCGGCAACGCCAAGCACCTGCACTTTTCGTCCCAGACGCATTCGCTGGATCGATTCTGAATAAAGACTCGGTTTGACCCGGAGCACCGACAGCGTTTCGTCTATTATCACGCCCGATTGGCCGACCTCGCCAGATCTGGCTGGGCTGGGTTTTGCCCGAACAGGAGCGGTGGACCTTTTTTGCTGGGCAAATGTTTGGCCGCCAAATGCGACGATGAGTATCAAGAATGTCGTAAGGAGGGGGAGTTTCATGATATGTCCTCCGGCCGAAAGATCACGTCGGCCGTACGCGTTTCAATTTTTCTTGTAATCCTGCGTGATGAAAATGGCAGATCGCGATCGCCAGGGCGTCAGCCGCGTCGTGAGGCGTGGGTACCGTTTTCATTCGCAGTAGGAGTTTGACCATTTCCTGGACCTGTTGCTTTTCGGCGTTGCCATAGCCAACAACCGTTTGTTTTACGAGCCTCGGGGCATATTCGGCGATTTCGATGCCGTATTGCTCGGCCAGGAGCAGCATTGTGCCGCGAACCTGCCCAAGTTTTAACGCTACGCCGACATTCACCGCGTAAAACGTGTCCTCGACTGAGAGAACATCCGGAGAATGTTTGTCGAGGATCTCAGCGACACCGTTGTAAATATTCAGCAACCGTTTCGAAAACTGTTGCTTTGGACTGGACTTAACGGTGCCAAAATCCACAAGCGCATATTTTGATCCGCTACCGTCTACAACGCCCCAGCCAAGCGTTTCGCTACCGGGGTCGATTCCTAAAACACGCATCAAATATCCGCTTTCCTTAGATTTTGACAAGATACTCCAATTTTTCCGTAAAAATCAAGTATTTTATTATGCCAAGAGGTTCAATCGATGATACTTGAGATCGGCGGTAAACCAAAGAGTTGTAAAATCGGCCTAATCTTCTTATCATCAAACCTTGCCCCCTCGGACCCGATTTATAATGGACGATCAAGAACCTGAAGCAATTGTAAAGGAATCGGTGCGGTCGCTTTTGGCCGGAGCGATCGATTATGCCGGTCTCTTTCCGCCCGCTTTGCTGCCAATATCCGACGCCGTCGTCAATTACGCGTCGTATCGAAACAGCAATTATCGCTGGATGTTGGGCCGGTTTGTCTTATCGGTTGCGCACCTTCCGGATTTTATCGAGAGAGCGGACGAGTTTATTTCGCAGGATACGAACAGCGTCTGGCGGCTGAGCGTGCTTGCGAGCGAAGACATCATTGATACGATCCGCAGAGCGCAGAATTTTAATTTGTCCTACGGGCCTGAGGTCACAATCGATTCCATCGAGGTGCGGGCAAATACTGTTTCAAAGATCGAAAATACAATTTTGGCCCTGCCAAAAAATATGCGGGCGTATTTCGAAGTCGGCCTCGGAGAGAATTTCCCGGACCTGATCGCAAAACTAGCCGCCTGTGGTCAATATGCCAAGATCCGGACGGGCGGTGTCACTCCCGACGCCTTTCCATCAACAAAAGCGATCATTCGATTTGTCCGCTCTTGTCTGGCGGCCAACGTCCCGTTCAAGGCGACAGCAGGACTGCATCATCCGATTCGATGCTTTCGGCCGCTGACCTACGACGACAGCGCACCCGAGGGGACGATGCATGGATTTCTAAATATGTTTTTGATGACGGCCTTCGCGAGAGAGAGCTATCGTCTCAACTTGCTCGAAGACGTGATGGAAGACGAATTTGACGAGGTCTTTCGCTTTGAAGATCAATCCATCACCTGGCGCGACGAATATTCCCTGACGATCAGACAACTCGAAACAATGCGGCGACAGGGCATCCATTCGTTTGGCTCCTGCTCATTCGAAGAACCGATCGCCGACCTGCAAAAGATGGGAATATTGTAAAAGGCGGAAACCCGACCGGTAGGGAGGGTGCGCAATATGAATAATCACGAATGGGACGATAATGAATCGCCGCTCG
>JBGTCS010000353.1:0-1787 GCA_041748715.1 Pyrinomonadaceae bacterium
GCCGCCGACGCGTGTAAACTCGCCATCCTGCAAAACCCGCAGCAGTTTGACCTGGGCCTGCGGTGACATCTCGCCGATCTCGTCGAGAAAGAGGGTTCCCCCGTTGGCTTCTTCGAAACGGCCCTGGCGTTGGCTTCGGGCATCGGTGAAGGCCCCTTTTTCGTGGCCAAAAAGTTCGGATTCGAGCAATGTTTCGGGTATCGCACCGCAGTTGATCTTTACGAACGGCATGCTCTCGCGACCGGAATTATAGTGGATCAGATTAGCTATCAGCTCTTTACCCGTTCCCGATTCGCCGAGGATAAGAACGGTCGTCGCCGTATCGGCAACATTAAGCCCGAGTTCGATTGCCCGCCGTATCGACGGCGCCTGGCCGACGATCTCGCTTTGCTTTTGATGAAGTTCGCTTTTGAGCCGCATGACCTCTGTCGAAAGTTGGTCTCGTTCGAGCGCGGTTCCGATCTGGTCGGCAATGCCTTCGATCAGGGCTATATCGTGATCTGCAAAAGTGCTCTGCGTGCTCCACACAAACCCCAAAAGGCCAAACGCACGCCCGGCAACCCGAACCGGCGTAACCAGTGCGGCCTTGCCTCGAAGCTGAGTGTTAAAAAACAGCCGGATGGCAAACGGAAGCTCCGTATCGGCCAGTTTTAGCGTCTTGTCGTCGAGCAGCAATTCGCTGAGTTTTGGAAACGAGTCAAGGGAAACCGATTTATTATGCTGCTCGATCATTTTCAGGATCTTGCCGAGTTTAATTCCTTCGGCCGATTTAAATGTCTCAAGCGAAATACGTTGTCCAGTTTGATCCAAAACGCCGAGAGCTCCATAATCGGCACCGACCAGATTGATCGCACGCTCCAACACACCCTCGGAAACCTCTTTAAAATCCGAATGAGAATTTAAAGTATTCGCGATCTCGAGCAGCGCATTCGTTCGTCTGCTTTCTTGTTCCTGGGCGACATAGAGGCTGGTGTACTGATAACCAATGGCGAGCTGGCGGGCGATCGATTCCAGAAAAGTTACCTCTTCGTCGAGCCACACACGGGGTTCGTGAATATCGTGAAGCCCCAACAAGCCCAGAACGTCGCCATTAAGGATGATCGGAATTATTAGCAAGGACCGGGTTTCGAGCGCTTTTGCAAAAAATTTTAACGTCGCATCCTTTGTAGTCGAAATATCATTAATGCGGATCGGTTTGGTCACGTCAAACCTTTCAGCGAGTCGTTTGGTATCAAACGGAATCGTTGTACCCTCGCTTTTTGGGACAGACTTATCGCTTCTCCACTCGTGGCTGATAACCAGGTCCTGGCCGTCGCGGAGTTGTAATAGGTCGCAGCGGTCGACACGGATCATCCGGCCAACCTCGGAAACCACGACATTCAAAAACCGTTCGAGGTCGATATCGGTGGGCAGGTCGCGGGCCAGACGGTCAATGATCGCTTCGCGCGCATCATGCATGCTCATCCGGCGTTCCAATGAGACTGCGGTCGAGGGATCAAGTTTTGCGTCCATATGAATAGCTAATCGGGGCACAAGTTCGGCTTATCCAATGTGTCGTTTTGGGATACGAATGTCAAGTTGACACACATCAATCCCAAAAACCAGTCGGCCCCGCCCCGATGGACAAACTTATTTTGGTTTATTTGCTGGAATGTTCGGCTTTTTAACATCGTCGCCTTTGGGTTTGGTGTCTGAGTCGGGCGGCTTTGATTTGGTATTAGAATTCGACTTCGAATTCGAGTTGGAATTTGAATTGTCATCCGGGTCGGAATTGGCGTTTTTATTCG
>JBGTCS010000354.1:0-9461 GCA_041748715.1 Pyrinomonadaceae bacterium
AGCGACGCTAATTCGCCCATCCCAAACCCTCCCTGGTACGCCATGTTATGAATGGAAAATACCGAACGCGTACTTCGCCAATATGGCTCAAAACGTCGACGTTCCGCCAGTTCCACGGCCGCAAAACCGCAATGCCAGTCGTTGAGATGAACAATGTCCGGAGCTGGGCCTATTCGTTCCAACAGAGCCAGTGCCGCATGATTAAAGAACGCGAACCGTTCGTAATCTTCGACGTATCCATAGATCGAGTCACGATGAAACAAAGATGGGGCGTCGATCAGAAAGGTAGGAGACCCATTTGCTTCACTATAAAAAGCCCGGGCATGATATGGCGTGCCACGCCATGTGACCCAGAGATCGTCGATCGCTGTATTCCACAGATATTCGCCTTTCGTCTGCCAGTAGCAGGGTGTTATCAATAATGAGTCGACACCTATCTGCTTAAGAGCTTTGGGCAAAGCTCCGGCGACATCGCCGAGCCCGCCGGTCTTGGAATATGGAACTGCCTCAGCAGAAATTACGGCTACGCGCATAAAAATAGTGAATCGTAAATAGTAAATCGTGAATAGAGAAAAAGCTCAAACGTCTTTATTCTATTCACGATTACTTGGTGACCTGACAACAATATATTCGTTTACGGTTCGAATTCTATTACCCTGGTCGCTGTCGCCAGTGGACGAAATCCCCCACCCGTCGTTGGATATGGCGCTATTATCGCGTTGATCATGAAATCGCCCCACTCCTTCCACTCTTTTGGCGTAATCCGAGCCTTCAAAGTAATAACCTTCGCTCCGCTCGAAACCTTTTTTTGTGCCGTCATTCGAAAACGTCCTGGATCATCTGTATTAAAACCAATTGAGATCGTGGCTTCGTCCACAGAATCAATAAAATACTCAATGTCAACAGTGAATTCGTTTGAGACCCCGTCCTTTACAGGCTTCACGGAGGTCACATTTACAATCTTAATACGATCCCTTCTTGGATCCTCATTCTTACTTTGAGCCACAACAATGGAAAGCCCAAAGCTTCCAATAATAAAAATTAAGAAAAACAATCGTCGGGCCATCGTTTCACCTCGCTTTAGGTTTGCATTGATGCTAAAAACTCCGCATTTGTCTTGGTCTTAGATAGGCGTTCGAGTACAACTTCCATCTGCTCGACCGGTGACAACGGATTAAGAACGCGACGCATGACCCAGATACGGGCAAGATTTTCTTTGTCGATAAGCAATTCTTCTTTTCGCGTACCGCTTCTCTGAAGATCGATCGCCGGGAACAGACGCTTGTCCGAAAGCTTGCGGTCCAAAATAATTTCCGAGTTACCGGTTCCTTTAAATTCTTCGAAGATCACATCGTCCATTCGCGAGCCCGTATCGATCAGGGCCGTTGCGATGATCGTCAGACTACCGCCTTCCTCAATATTTCGAGCTGCACCAAAGAAACGCTTAGGACGCTGCAAAGCGTTAGAATCGATACCGCCTGAAAGGATCTTGCCTGACGGCGGCACAACCGCGTTATGGGCCCGGGCGAGGCGTGTGATCGAGTCAAGCAGAATGACAACATCGCGTTTATGCTCGACAAGCCGTTTGGCTTTTTCAATAACCATGTCGGCGACCTGCACGTGGCGGGTCGGAGGTTCGTCAAAAGTTGATGAAATGACTTCGCCCTTGACTGAACGCTGCATATCTGTGACTTCCTCAGGACGTTCGTCGATAAGCAGAACGATCAACGCCACCTCGGGGTGATTTGTCGTTATCGAATTCGCGATAGTCTGCAGGAGCATCGTTTTACCGGTTCGCGGCGGAGCGACGATCAGTGCACGCTGGCCTTTACCGACCGGGGTGACGAGGTCCATGACACGCGCCGAAATTTTGTCAGGGTCGGCCTCGATCTCAAGATTCAACTGCTCGTCCGGATAAAGCGGTGTTAAATTGTCGAAAAATATCTTTTCGCGAGATTGCTCTGGAGCCTCAAAATTGATGGCTTCGACCTTAATAAGAGCAAAATACCGCTCGCCTTCCTTTGGAGGGCGGATTTGTCCGGAAACAGTGTCGCCGGTCCTTAGATCGAATTTTCGGATCTGCGACGGGCTGACATAGATATCGTCAGGACCAGGCAAATAGTTATATTCGGGAGCCCGCAAAAATCCAAATCCGTCAGGAAGGGTCTCGAGCACGCCCTCAGAAAATATCAATCCGCTTTTCTCGGTTTGCGCGGCGAGAACTTTGAATATCAATTCCTGCTTGCGGAGTCCCGTTGCTCCCTCGATCCCCATTTCCTTGCCGATATGCGTCAATTCGCTGATCGACATATCTTTGAGGCCAGCGAGATTAAGCATAATATCGTCGGGCTTTCCGTTGCTGCCGTTTCCGTTTGATTTCTTTTCTCTGACGTCGTCTTTCGAAGTACCGTTTTCGTCGACTGTCGGAGCGACCTTCTCTTCGGCGGGTTTGGCGCCCTTTGGCTTGCGGGTTTGAGTAGTTTTAGTAGGCATTTTTATATAAGCAATAAGGAAGTATTTGTAATGTTAGAAACTATAATTATGGTTTTAACAATTTTCCCGCGAAAGGACGCGATAAAGAAACTGACAAGTATTTAGAAGCGGAGAAAATCGTATGGATTGTATGTAGTAAGACCTTCGAAACAAGCCGTATAGCTTCTCAGAGAACCCTGAATTAACGGGAAACTAGATTATTACAGCATTCGTTAGCAAAAATCAACCAAAAGTTTAACATTTATTTTACGGCTGCATTTATCTCGGCCCAAACGTGCTCGCGTCCTTGGCTTGTTTTTGACGAAAAGGCCAAAATATTGGCTCCGGGCAGCAATTGTTTTGCAACAACTATCGATTTCTGAAGCTCGTTCTTCGAAATCTTATCGGCCTTGGTGGCAACAATTAGGTGAGGTTTGTTGTTAAAGACAAGCCACTCGTTAAGCTGGATATCAAGTGGCGTCGGTTTATGTCGCGAATCGATAAGTTGGATACAGAGAGCTAACTGTTCACGCTCGCCGAGATATTCTTCAGCCATCTTTCCCCAATCGGCCCGCATGGTTTTTGACACCTTTGCGTAGCCATAACCAGGAAGATCCGTAAAATAAAACCCCTCGTTGACTAAAAAAAAGTTGATGCTTTGCGTTCGTCCGGGCGTATTCGATGTCCGGGCAAGTCCTTTTCTCAAGAGCAACGAGTTCAAAAGGGAAGATTTACCGACATTCGACCTGCCTAGAAATGCAACTTCAGGTAATCCGTCTGTGGTCCAATGCGTCCTCTCAAAAGCGCTTTTTACAAATTCTGCAGAAGTGATCTTCATTCAATTACTCTTAAAATCGGAGCCCAAAGATCTCGTCCGCGATTGGTATCCCCTTGCTTGTGGCCGTTCGTCGATTTCGCATCCCGGGCGAATCCAGCCAAATCTTTTTAGTCAACAGTCCCCGAGATTTCGGGCAATGCCGTATCGGATTTCCATATCTGAGGCGTGACAAGTTTCTCGTCGACTATTCCGTCCTCAAGAGCGTATCTCAAAACTTCGTCTATATATTCGACCACGCGGATTGTCAGATCGTCCCGCACTTCGTCAGGAATATCAACGAGATCCTTTTCGTTTTCCTTTGAAAGAATTAAGGTGCGAAGTCCAAAACGGTGGGCCGCCAATATCTTTTCTTTGACTCCGCCGATTGGTAATACCTTGCCCCGTAACGTGATCTCACCTGTCATGGCAACATCATGCCGCGCGGCTTTACGGGTTAGGGCCGAAACCATCGCGGTTGCCATGGTAATACCGGCGCTCGGGCCATCCTTCGGAATTGCTCCCTCCGGAACATGTATATGCAAATCATTTTCGCGAAAATCCGCCGGATCGATCCCAAGTTCCGCAGCTCGTGATCTGACGCATGTCAGAGCCGCTTTGGCCGATTCCTGCATCACCTCGCCAAGTTTGCCGGTCAGAGTTACCTCTCCTTTGCCTTTTACGAGCGTCGCTTCGACCTGGAGCACATCGCCGCCGACCTCGGTCCACGCGAGACCGTTGACAAGTCCGATTTCGCTTTTGCGTGCGATGTCCTGTTTTCGAAACCGAATCGTCCCTAACAATTCCTGAACCTTTTCCGCATCGATAACCACGCGAAAATCGGTTTTGTCTTCGGTCGCAACATATTTTCTTGCGATCTTTCTCAAACAGGAGCCAATCTCACGTTCAAGATTTCGAACTCCTGCCTCGCGAGTATAATGTCTAATCGTCTCCAGAATGCCGTCGTCGGTAAAAACTACATTCTGATAATCAATGCCGCTATTGGTACATTGCTGCGAGATGAGATGCTGCTTTGCGATCTCGACCTTTTCACGTTCTGTATATCCGGAAAGGTGAAGGATCTCAAGTCGATCCTGTAGCGCCGGTGGAATCGTGTGAAGAACGTTTGCCGTCGCGATAAAGAAAACATGCGACAGATCGTAGTCGACATCCAAATAATGATCGCGAAACGTATTGTTTTGCTCGGGATCAAGCACCTCAAGCAACGCTGCGCTCGGATCGCCGCGGTAATCGCGGCCCAATTTATCGACTTCGTCGAGCAGGATCACCGGATTTGTCGTACCGGCCCGTTTCATAAGCTGAATTATCTGCCCGGGCATCGAACCGATGTAAGTTCGCCTGTGCCCACGTATCTCAGCCTCATCATGGACACCGCCAAGAGCGAGTCGGACGAATTTACGACCCGTTGCGTTGGCGATCGATTTGCCGAGGCTTGTCTTGCCAACGCCCGGAGCTCCTACAAAACAGAGGATAGTTCCCTTTGGATTTTTGACGAGCTGTCGAACGGCAAGGAATTCGAGAATGCGCTCCTTGATCTTATCAAGCCCGTAGTGGTCCTCGTTTAATGTATTTTCTGCCTCATCCAGATCCTCGATCTCGTCTGAATGAGTTTGCCACGGCACATTTACGAGCCAATCGAGATAGGTTCGGGCGACCGTTCCCTCGGCCGACATCGGCGGCATGGCTTCGAGTCTTGAGAATTCCTGTAGGGCCTTTTCCGTCGCCTCTTCGGTCATTCCCGCCTCGAGGATCTTTTTCTTTAGATCTTCGAGTTCGGCTTTATCATCCTTTCGCCCAAGTTCTTTGTGAATGGCCTTGATCTGTTCATTCAAATAATATTCACGCTGATGCTTATCCATTTGCTTTTTTGTTCGCGAATGAATGTTGCGATCGAGTTGGCGTTTTTCGATCTCGGCTTCGAGAACCTCGACAAGCTTTTGCAGACGTTCGGCAACCGACACGGTTTCGAGGAGGTTCTGCTTTTCTTCAACACCTATTCTCAGATGCGATGACATCGAATCCGCGATCTGCGCCGCCGAAACGCCACGCAGCGAAGCATGCAGCGCATCGGTATAAGCGTCAGGCGAAACTCTCAAAAACTGCTCAACAAGCGAATGAATTTTCTGTAGCAAACCGTCAGTCCGAAAACCCGATTCATCTGTCGACGCCACGCGCCGGACATGAGCAAAGAACATTCCATCCGAGTCCTGTTCGATGCGGACCGATCGACCGCGCTCGCGTCCCTCGACGACTACCTTTATCTGACCGTTGTCCTGTCGTTGGGCTTGAAGTATCCGACCCAACGTACCGACCTGATAGATCTGGTCCGAATCCGGTTCGTCAACGGTCGCATCGTGCTGCGTCGCCAGGAATATCTGCCGTTCGCCAGTCATCGCCTGCTCAAGTGCCATCACGGAACTCGGCCGTCCGATCTTAAACGCAACCTTGGTGTACGGAAAGATAACTACGTCGCGAATTGGGACCATCGGAAAACGTTCAATATCCGAGGGCATTTGATCTGAAAATTCTTGCATACTTCTGGGAAAAACCTCTTAGTGGAAATGCTTCTACGTTCTTAGGATGAATTGAATATCTCTATTTACGCAAAATCGAAACGCAAAAGCAATATCTAATCTCACCCTTGTTTAATTTTCTGGCTTACTGATTACGATTTTATAAAGACGCATTGGCATCTAGATTTTATATTTTTGTTTTCGCTATTTAAGGGATTCCACGAATTATAAGACGGCGACACTATTAATCCTGATCGGCTCGTTGGGTCAGCATCTTTTGGCATACTAATCCCAATCTCCGCCACCAAAAAAAAACTCAGTAGAACCCCGGAGCTGGATACGCAATTTTGGAATCACAGTTCCGACCGAAATGTAGGGCAACGAACGTCGGCACCAAAGTCCCGCAGTTTGGGGTGGGGTCAAAAAAGATCGATGCGGTCGAGCATCGATCTGAATAGAAAATATTGTTTCGATCTTATAGCTAATATCGGCATGAACCCGAATTGAATCAGGACGAACAAAGGCTCTCTATGCCGCTTCTTCGGACCGTGTCATGACCTCAAAAACCGGAGCCTTTCGCTCGATCATTTCCTTGGTCACAACTATTTCTTTGACTTTCTTTTCAGACGGCAAATGATACATCGATTCGAGAAGAATTTCTTCGAGGATCATCATCAGACCGCGGGCCCCGACTTTCCGT
Source organism: Pyrinomonadaceae bacterium (assembly GCA_041748715.1). Lineage (GTDB taxonomy): Bacteria > Acidobacteriota > Blastocatellia > Pyrinomonadales > Pyrinomonadaceae > OLB17. The sequence goes on from JBGTCS010000354.1 coordinate 6,521, forward strand.
TTATGAGCTTCGTGAGCCACGGCTTGCAGTGCTCCATCGGTGAATTTAAGCCCGATGTTATCGAATTCAAATTTCTTTTGATACTGCTTGATAAGAGCATTTTTGGGCTCGGTCAGGATCGCGATCAAAGCCTTTTCGTCGAGTTCGGTCAAGGTTCCTATGACCGGCAGACGCCCGACAAATTCGGGGATCAGGCCGTAATGGATCAGATCTTCGGGCTCAAGTTTGTTTAGTGACTCGTTGTGACGCTGTTTATTAGTTTTGACGTCAGCTTGAAATCCGAGTGACTTATTTCGAAAGCGTTTTTCGACGACTTTTTCGAGGCCGATAAACGCTCCGCCGCAAATAAACAGAATGTTCGTCGTATCGAGCTGTTGAAAGTCCTGCTGCGGATGCTTGCGACCGCCGCCCGCCGGAATGTTGGCGACCGTTCCCTCGAGTATTTTCAAAAGCGCCTGTTGCACGCCTTCGCCCGATACGTCCCGCGTGATCGACGGGTTATCGTCCTTGCGGCAGATCTTGTCGATCTCGTCGATATAAATAATTCCCTGCTGTGCCTTTTCCAGATCGCCGCCGGCCGACTGCAAGAGCCGCAGAAGAATGTTTTCGACATCCTCGCCTACATATCCCGCTTCGGTCAGACTCGTCGCATCAACGATGCAAAACGGAACGCTCAAAACGCGGGCAAGTGTTTGGGCCAAAAGCGTTTTGCCGGTGCCGGTTGGTCCGATAAGCAGAATATTGGATTTCTGAAGTTCAATATCACCGTGCCGCTTAGCCAGCTCAAGGCGTTTGTAATGCTGATAAACCGCAACTGCGAGCTTTTTCTTAGGCCCGTCCTGGCCGATAACATATTCATCCAGAAATGTCTTGATCTCCTGCGGCTTGGGTAGATGCGTCCGGACCGCAGTCGTCGACGTCTGTTCGTCATCGTTTATGATCTCGTTGCAGATGTCGATACATTCGTTACAGACATATACACCGGGACCGGCGATCAATTTGCGGACATCATTTTGCGATTTACCACAGAAGGAACAAGTGAGAAGTTCTTCGGGTCGGTGGATTTGAGGCATAAATCTTTGCTTAGAGTTATTGGTTCGTAAACATAATCAAAAGCATATACGAATAAGAACCGCGAACCATGCTAACTATTTTTCTCGACGTTCGATTACCTCATCGATCAGACCGTATTCTTTGGCCTGAAGCGGTGTCAGTATTCGATCGCGTTCGACATCAAGCTCGACCTGATCAAACGCCTGTCCTGAATGCAATGCAAGTATTTCGGACGTCATCGTCCGCATCCTGATGATTTCTTCGGCCATTAGGCGAACGTCAGTCGCCTGGCCCGAAGCTCCACCGGACGGCTGATGGATTAAAACTCGCGCATGCGGTAGAGCAAATCGTTTGCCCTTTGCCCCGGCACACAAAAGCAGCGCTCCCATCGAGGCACATTGACCGACGCAGATCGTTGTCACATCATTTTTAATAAACTGCATCGTATCGTAGATCGCCATTCCCGCCGTGATCGAACCGCCCGGGCTGTTTATATACAGGTTGATATCGCGTTCCGGATCTTCAGCTTCGAGAAATAGAAGCTGCGCCACGATCAGATTAGCGATCTGATCATCGATCGGCGTGCCTATAAAAATAATGCTGTCTTTTAGAAGTCGCGAGAAAATATCAAAGGCGCGTTCGCCTCGTGATGTTTGCTCGACAACCATTGGTACTAATGCCATAAATTTTTCTCTCGTAATGAAACTAAATATTGTTTAGTTAATACTTGAATAAAGCGATGTTAAGTTGTTGATAATATGGCGATTGCCAATCTGGACATCGATTTTACATTTTTTCAATCAAATAGCAAGCGAAAAATTGTCCACAGTTTTACCAAATACCGACCCACTTAACAACTAAGCTTTTTTTGCCGCCCTTTTAACGGGCTCTTTTTTCTTCGCCGTTTTCTTGGGTTTTTCTTCGATCTCCGGTTGAGCAGCCGATTCGTCGATCCACTTGCCATCGCTGATCTTTGCTTTAGCGACAACAGCTTCAATGGCTTTGCGGGTTTTGAGATTATTGTGAATGTTGTCTACACCACCGCCCTGTTTTTCGAGCGATTCGCGAATCTCCTCGCGTGAGGCCTTGTAATAATCGGCCATTTTGCCAATTTCCTCGTCAACCTCACTCTCCGCAACTTCAACTTTTTCGATCTCGGCAACCTTATCCAAAAGCATCGCACCACGGACATCTCGTTCAGCCTGCGATCGCATATTGCTATATGCCATCTCGATAAACTGAGCCTCGACTTTGTTGAGATCCACACCTCGCTGCTGCATATCCTGTGCGAAATTATTCAGCAGATTCCGAGCTTGATTTTCGATCAGAGTGTTTGGCACCTCAAACGAATTGTCCTCGATCAATTTGGCGATCGCATTGTTTCGAACTCGGGCGTCGGCATCGGCCTCGGCATATTTTTCGAGATCGGCCTTGAGCTTTTTACGCAGGTCGCCGAGTGATTTATAGCCCTCGTCCAGGCTTTTGGCCCAGGCGTCGTTTAGTTCGGGAACCTCGGTCTTGCCGACCGATTTGATCCTTGCCTTATAATTGACGGTTTTGCCGGCCAACGCCTCAGAAGAAAATTCCTGCGGATACGAAACGGTAAATTCCTTTTCGTCGTCCTCTTGAACACCGACCAGATTTTGTGTAAATGAAGCCTCGATATGCTCGCCGCCGAGCTCGACCTCGAGATCGTCCGCTTTTATCGGTTCCCCGTTCGGCTGATCGGCAAACATTCCTTCGAGATCAGCAATGACCGTGTCGCCAATCTCCGATTTTCGGCCTTCGACCGGGATCAGCGCCGCTTCCTTCTGAAGCCGTTCAGCAATAAGGTCCTCGATCTCACCATCTTCGACGGGTTTGACGCGTCGCGTGACTTCGATTCCGG
>JBGTCS010000355.1:0-3814 GCA_041748715.1 Pyrinomonadaceae bacterium
TCTTGACCTCATAAATTACCGGAACGGTTCGCGTCTGGTCATTAACCGTCTGACCGATCGATACGAGACGTCCGTCGCCATCTGCGGTTCCGATCGTATAGATCTCGCCCAAAAGAGACGGCGAGGTAAAACTCGCACGACCTGATTCGCGAATAAGCGGCAAGTCTTTTTCAAAAACATTCGCCTCAAGCAAAACGGTCGAGAGATTAACGATATTTATCAATTCCGCACCGCTTGCTACCTGTTGGCCGCTGGTCGCCTTTATCTGATCGATAAATCCTGTGACAGGTGAAATCAATGGAAAATTACGCAGCGGCTGTCTCACACCGACCGCACCAAAAATTGTCTGCCCGGCTTGCGCCGCCTTTATCTGATCACCCAACAGAGCGACCTGTTTGTCGGCGGACCCGACTTCCTGTTCGACTACTCTGACAGCCGTTTGAGCTTCTTCGACGCGTCTTAACGGAGCAGCTCCGACTTCGACCAAATTTTGAGATCGCCGCAACTCGCGCTCTGCCTGTGCGAGACGAGTCCGCGCCTGCTGCGCAAGCGATCGGCTTTCGGCTTGCTGAGCCTGAAGAGCGAGGGCCGTATTTCGGAGTTCGAGCTTTTTGGCCTCGATCTCACGCCGCTGTGCCTCGACATCGAGTCGCTGCGATTCGAGATCAACCTGTCCCGACACATCGAGAACCTGTTCGACAAATCCGATTTGCTGTCCCCTCGAAACGGCATTGCCGAGTCCAATTGACTGGGCAAAGACAACCCTTCCCGAAACCTGGGCCGTAACGACTCCGTTCGAGTCCGGTCGCACACGAACCACACCGGACGTTTTTAATCCGCTGGCTACATTCCGCGTTTCGATCAACTGGGTCTTGATCCCGAATAAAAGCTGAGATTCCTTAGGAACTGTGATCAGCGACCCAACCGGCAAAGTGTTGACACTCGCCGCCGTAAATGATTCGGTCGGGATAGCCGCCGCCTGGCGCGTCTGTGTCGGCGGAATTAAAAAGGCCAGCAACAACGCTCCGACAATAAACACCACGAGAGCAACCGCCGTGACGGGAGCAATACGTCGAAAATTGAATGCATTTCTTTTCTTTAACGTATAGACAAAAAATCCGACCGCGCCGCCGGTGAGCAAAAGCAAAACAAATAGCCCGCCCCAAAATGAGATTCGAACCGGGGCTCTCGCGACGGTTACCGGGAAATCCGCCGAAAATCCGCGGCTTTCGCTCAGAACCACCTTAAACAGCAGTTTGTAATCGCCGGCCGCACTGGATTTGTAATTGCCGCGATACAACCCGCCAGCCTCCTCGGTCGCGGCAATATTTTCTGTAACAACAGCGCCATCAGGCTGAGTTAGGTTAAACGAAACCGACGCTTTTTCAATCGGCAGCGGACCCGAGCCAAAACCGCCCTCGACTTTTTCGCTTAGAGCGATCAAAACCTGCTGCGTCTCGCCAACACGCGGGTCACCCGGCGAGCGCTTGAGAATTATGGTAAATTGCCCGCCATCGTTTTGAATGTTGCGCTCGGCGGTGATCATCGAGATCGAACTGGGAGCCGCTACCTGACCGGTACCAGCCGAATGATCGTCATCGCCATTTGCCCCGGCGATGGGCACCCATAAAAAGGCAGCGGCGGCGATAACGCAAAGCAAGAGAAAGCCCTTCGCGAAATTTGCAGCGGACGACGATCTGCGGCCAGAATCGGAATTGTTGCGTGATTTAGACATTAGTGTGAATGAGCTGATCCGTAAAGAGCCTGCATGGTCAAAACGTCGATCCTAATCGCCTCGGTAACCGATTTGGCCTCATCATCCTTAGCTCCGTTCGGCTTGATATCGACACCGAGCAGCAAATCGTTGTCATGGCCTTTACCAACGAACTGATTTAAAAACCCGACCGGAAACCCCTCGGCCTTTACTTCTTTAATGACTGGCGAGCCATCCTTGTTATCGTAAACAACGACAAACTCCTTGCCTGCCGCCTTGACGACGGTCGCAGCTCCGACCTGTGTTCGAGGCCCGGTAGCCGTCGAAAACGCGAGGTACGAGTGATGATCCTTTTCCGTTATCTTGCCGCTCGTATCTTTTTCAATCGAGGCGATCTGCGCGTCGGAGAGTTCCTTATGCTGCGTCGTAAATGTCTGAGCCGTCGGTATCGCGGCCTTGACACTTGCCGGTACCTCATCCGCTTTCGCCGTCTCGGGCGAAGCCGCCGGCGCCGCGTTTGTCACGGCCTTGTTTCCCGAAACAGTTGAATTTATATTTGTCGGCGAGCTCGACGAACACGCCGAAACAAATAATCCTGTCAATATTAAGGACGTTAATATTATTGTTTTCATGGTTTCTCCTTTTTAGCACTTTGTATTTTAGATTCGCCCAGGTTTATGGAATTTCCGAGAATCAAACCTTCGCGATTCAGCGATTTCAAAAAATCCTCTTTTGTAAACTGGCTCGGCACCGTATTTGTCGAAGGCAAAACCGACGTTGAGCCCGGAGCAAAAGCGTCGGGCGGCAATGCCGAACCGATAGCTGTTTCCAATTCGGCAAGCGAAGTGTAGTAATCTTCGAGAACCTTGTTGTAGTCGGACACATTTTCGTTTAATCGCCGCTGCTCGGCAACGACCTCAAAAATGGAAAAATCACCCAATCCGTAGGCTGCACGTACCGTTTGCAGGTTTGCTTCCGCTCTGGGAAGTATTTGAGTCGAATAGATGACGAGCTTTTCGGCCGCGGCCCGATATCGCCGATAGGCGACTGACACATCCCGTTTGATCGTTGCTTCGAGGTATTCTCGCTGCCTGGCCGCCTGAACCTGTTCGCCAGCAGCGGCCGCTATCTCGCCTTGATTTCGGTTAAAAACCGGGATGCCGATAGAGATGCCGAATGTGAGAGCATTTTCGTTGTCAGCTGCGAAACCACCGCCTGCCGTTGGCGGCAGATCGATAATTCCCTTGCTTTTTGAATAACGAACAGACGCCTCGACGTCCGGCACCGATTGTGCCCGGGCCAGCGTGACTTTTGCCGAACCGATGCTCTCGCCGATACGGGCGGCCTGCAGATCCGAGCGGTCGCGGAGTGCATTCTCGGTCAGAGCTGACAGCGTCAGATCAAGGAGCGGCGGCCGTTCGCTTTGCGGAGCGATCGTAAATGGCTCGATCGGATCAAACCCGGCCATTGTCCGAAGCTCCACAATCGCCGTTTCAAGGTCTGAAATGGCCTGGATCCTCTGGATCCGAAGCCGGTCACTTTCAACTTTAACGAGATTTACATCCAGCGGTGCGACATCGCCCTCTTTGAGCCGAGCTTCGGTGACGCGAACCAGTTCCGCGTCTGACGCCAAGAGATTATCGATTACATCCACCTGGCGTGCTGACGAAACCGCCTTTGAGTAATATTTGCGAATATTTGCGGCAATTTCCCTTTCGATGGCAAAAACTTCGGCCCGGACCTGTTCGAGTTCGAGGCGGGCCACGGCTGCCCTTTTGCTTCTCTTTCCGCCGAGTTCAAAGGTTTGAGAAATTCCGGTCGAAAAATCGTATTCGTTTTCGCCGCCCAAAAATCGGGGACTGCCGTATTCCGTTTCTAAAACAGGGTTTGGCCGCAATCCCGACTGGAGCAAACGCCCCTCAGCAATTGCGATCCGCTGACGGGCCGCGAGCAGATCGGCCCGTCCGGCAACAGCCCTGTCGAACAGTTTTTCAACCGTCGACCCCGCCTGATCTATGTATAGGGCTGAAGCACTGCGGATCGGTGACGGTGACGGCAGCGGCGGGACCTGCTGCGCGAATGTCACCGAACAAAACAAAA
>JBGTCS010000356.1:0-1853 GCA_041748715.1 Pyrinomonadaceae bacterium
AAAACGATCTTTGCCGTTGGCTTCGACAATCGAACCGGTTTCCTTTACATCGTCGAGATAACCGTGCCATCGCCAAAGATAATTGCAACCGGTTTCAACCGGGGCAGATCGATCCACGGGTTTGCCGTCAAACCCGACATATTCAGCCGAACGCAAGAACCAGAGCTCAATCTTAGACGGCACGGCCCAGGCGTCATAGATCTCTTGAATATGCCTGTTTACCGTAATTCGGTGTGTAAATTGACTCCAATCTCTGCCCACAAAACCTCACTAAAACCAACTCTTCTTCCCCTTACCGCCAAAAATACTTCCAAGCACGCCCCGCCGAGCGACTCTGAATGTCTAACACTTCTCATATTTCCAGTTTCGCGACTTCCCTTCAGCAAGCCATTCGATCGTTGTCGCCAGACGTTTGTCGCGCGTCGCATCCGTTTTCGCTTCGGTTACCCATTCGACGTAGTCTTTCTTTTTGGAATATGGAAAATTATTAAACGTCTCGGCCGCGTCGACGTTTTTGGCGAGAGCCTCGAGCAGTATATCCGGTACGACCAGTTCTTTACGCTCGGCCGGTTTGGCTTTTTCGATCTTAATACCTTCGTCGTTCAGGCGAACTGCTTCGGCGATCAGTTTCTTTATCGTTTTGTCATCCGGCAGATCGTCAAGCGAGGTGATGCGGCCAAATCCGCCCATTGCAGTTTTCTCGGCCGGAAACGCCGAATCTTCCATCAGCGACTGTTTCCAAAATCCGAACGCACAATGTTCTTTAAATGAGGCCATGTTGCAAAGTGCACCTTTGTAATCAAAAAAAGGCATGCTCCATTTCATCGTTTCCTCGATGTCGGGGCAGGCCTCGTGAACAAGTTCTCGGAGATGGTTCAGGATCGGTTTTGCAAAATCCTTTGACTTTTCGATATAGGCATCGACTCTCGGGTCCGTTCTCGCCATAGTAAAGCTCCTGTTAATAATGAGATACCGGCATTATATACGATTTGCTTTGCGGATAACTAATTTCAGACCGGACCACTTTTCATCGACCGCACAGACCTTAATATCAACCAGGCCAAGCGGAAACGCCGCCTCGCGAACCGTGTCCTCGGTTATTTCGGTGGGCAATTTCGCCGCTTTCTTGTACCAAGAAACCCAGATCGAGCCGTTTTGTTTAATGAGCCGCACACAAGTTGCAAGTTCGTGAAAGAGTTCGTCGCGGCTGTTTGTAAATAAATGAACGAGATCAATCTCAACATTTTTTTCGTCCGAAATTGTGACGTTGTAAGGGATCGGTTCGAGCAGATCGCGATAATCATCCGGTGCATTTACGGTTAATATTTCAAAACCCGGTTTGATGCCGAGTTTTTTTGCTAGAGGTGTTCCGGAGTATCCTGTTGTCATGATTTTGTCCGTAGCCCGCGCGCATGTAAGGGCCAGGTTCTATGGCAGTAGCCTGCACCTAATTAAGGCCTGGAGCTTACTTAACAGGCTGTGTCAAAACTCCAATTTCGGGCTTGGCCCGTCGATGTGCGGCGAAGCTCGGCTTCGCCGGGAGTCCTGACAACATTGTATGCGGCTACGCCGCCGTCCTCAGCCCGATAGGACCTAAGCCACGTAATTATGGGCTCCAAAGCGGCGGCGAAGCCGCAATGATCTTGAAAGTGCGGTCGGAAAAGCGGAGCTTTTCCGCTCATCGAACGGCAGAGCCGAAGATCTTCATATCTCATCCTACTGAGTTAACGACACAAGCTCTTACGAGCGGGTTGCTAATTCGGGCGACGACTGGCCCAGGGTGCTGTCTACTTACCAGTGCTGACTACGGTCATGATTATCTGCCGTTCTCGAGGCCCGTCAAATTCGCAAAG
>JBGTCS010000357.1:0-9669 GCA_041748715.1 Pyrinomonadaceae bacterium
CCATCAGGATATGAAATATCGTTGCCGCCGCCCAGGACTATCACTCGTTTGCCATCGTGTAAAAGCCTTTGAATTACGGCGGTATGTGTATCATGCGTTTCTTCGAGGGTGAGGCCGATCATCACATTCCCGAGATCAAAAATCTTTTTACGAATATTAAACGGAGTCAGTTTGTAAAACTGGCGACGGATAATGTCCGGTGCGTCGGCCGCGCCAACTCGGCCGCTATTTCGACGAACGCCCTCATCCTGAGGACAGCCGACGATCACAATATCGGCAGATTCGTATTGGGCCGGATCGCTTTTCGTGACCGCAGCCAATCGCGGGTCGTTTGGGTCGTTGGCGTCGTGGAAAAGCTCTCTATCTGGCCGTGTGGTTCGATCAAAAATGTCAATCATAGTTTTAGTTAGTATTTGCTCGAATTGATTTGAAGTCAACGGCTTGCGGCTCGACCCATAGGTGGGCAGATATTTTGTACCGCCCTCCAAGCCCCGCAATCTTGGCCACGATGATTTCCTCCGATTCGCCGAGTCTTTACATCAGTCAGATTTGCCGCTCATAAATTGCGTGCTTTGACATGCGTCTTCGATGACGGTTAGTATTTAAACAATCTTTACAGTAATTATTTACGGCAATTTCCTTTTTAGGGCGAAATTTTCGCGCTTTTTGGATTTTAGTAACGATTCCACGTTTGTGGCTAACATACCAGACGCCTTCAGTCACATATCTCATCTCAGGATTCGCCTCAGAGGGAATGGACATACCTGTTTTTTTACAAGGAGATAATAATGAAATCATATCGAACGAACCGCATTTTCGCGGGCGCACTATCTTGCGCATTGATATTTCTGACCATGAGCCCTTTGAATTTAGCTGCCAATCCACATGCACAGGCAGTTCAATCGTTGGGGATCAATCCGTTTGATAACGTGCGGAAGGATGTTAAAGAGTCGATCAGAAATCGCGATAATAGGGATGAGTATTCCATCAAGGAACTCGAGCAGATGAGGACGGTTCTACTGGAGCTTAACGATACAAACTATTATTTAGCCGAGATGTTCCATCCCTATCAAAATGGTTTAATTGACGTAAGTCGCGACGGTATTGATGATTTTACTCAGATCCGGACGCAGATCGGCCAACTGACTGCGGCTGAACTTACGGCCTTAAGAAAAGTTCTTGATCCCGTAAAAATTCATCAAAAATTGGTTGGAGCTGTTGAGCGAATCGATCAGGCGAAAGCGTTTACGAGCAAGTATCGCGGAAAGTCCGAAACCGCAGGTTTGCCCGAGATTGATTTTTTTTGCAAAGGTCAGGGGGCGGTCCTCGGTATAACAGCACCGGTTGCACCCGCCACACTTTCTGCGGCGGATGACGTTTTCTTTATAGCCGAGGGGGTACGGGATATTGCTCAGAACGGTTGTAACCAAGTCGCGGTTGTGGTCGTTTTAGGCGAAGGCGGAGGTGCTAATACGCGTTTGGCTTGTAATATTACAGATGGAATTTACTTAGTTGCTAAAGCACTCGATCAAAAATTTAATTTTTGCGACGACGACTACGACTCGTCAGTTTTAAATTCTGTCCATGGCGGCGTGGCACATCTTAATACCGACATCGCGAATGGCATTTCGAGCACGAACTCGGCCATTTCGAGCACTCAGGTCGCGATTGTGAACAATGCGACGACGAACAAAACGGAAATTAAAAATAACGATGACGCCAACAGAGTAACGATCGTCAACAACGACAATACAAACAAGAACACGATCGTTTCAAACGACAATACAAACAAGAATACGATCGTCACAAACGACAATTCAAACAAGGACACGATAGTAGCCAACGATGACTCTAATTTCGTTTCACTGACTAATACGGTGAGTGCGGCATTAGCGTCGATCATCGGCAACGCAAACGCCAACAAAGATGAAGTCAAGAATCTTCTTTTACGGACACAGATCGAGGCGGATCTGAGCATCAATGATGGTTCACCATGGGTTGCTCTATACCAGACTCCGAACAGCATCTGTTTCCCGGCTTTAAATCCGCTAGGCCTTCCTCAGGCCGGATCTGCGCCGCAGTGTGGGCTTTTGGATTTAGTTCGGACTATCGTAAGCCAGACTATCGCAAATGGCGGAAACGATTCGGGCGCTCAAAAGTCTTTCGATAAAGCCGATGGCTACAAGGCAGATGGACGCTTTTCAGATGCCTACAAGTATTATCGAAAGGCCTATAAAGATGCGGTGAAAAAATCCGACTAATTGGCAATCGAGCATCGTGTGAATGAAGGGGCTGAGGATCATCCTTTAGGGGAGAACTATTTCTCAGCCCCGTCGTTCGATTTGTGTGGAGACCAAGCAGAGTTGATTTTATGTCGAAATCGAAATATTCTTCTGCCTCTAGCTATCAACTATTCTGACGAGGTAAATAATATGCAGGAAGCAAATGCACCAACTCCGGAGAGGATTTGGCAGATGATCACCGGTTTTCAGATGACGGCCGCCATGAAGGCAGCAGTCGAGCTGGGAATATTTACGGAGATCGCGAATGGAAATACTACGACCGCGGCGATTGCGGCGGCAACGGACTCGGCGGAACGAGGGATTCGAATTCTTTGCGATACGCTTTCGGTCATCGGCTTTCTCCGGAAAGATGGCAAGGAATACTCGCTTGCCGATGACGCCGCACTTTTTCTGGTGCGTCATTCGCCCGCCTATATGGGCAATATGACCGATTTTATACTCTCGCCACAGCAGCGGCGAGGCTTTGACGATCTGACCAACGCGGTCCGCAACGGCGGTTCGACTGTCGATGAAAATGATTCGCTCGACCCCGAAAGTCCGATGTGGAAAACATTTGCGCGAAGTATGACCGGGATGATGATGCCATCGGCTCAGAAGATGACTTCCGATCTGGGTCATGACAAAAATGCCGATATAAAGGTCCTGGATATCGCTGCAGGGCACGGAATGTTCGGCATCACGGTTGCGACGCAGTATCCGAATGCGCAGATCCACGCTCTCGACTGGAAAATCGTTCTTTCGGTAGCCGAAGAAAATGCCCAAAGATACTCCGTTGCGGACAGATTTCACAAGATCGAAGGAAGCGCCTTTGACGCTGATCTCGGCGACGGCTACGATGTCATTCTGGTCACTAATTTTCTCCACCATTTTAATATCCCGACATGCGAAATGTTCCTAAAACGCTGTCACGCGGCACTTAAGGACGATGGCCAAGTTCTCACGCTAGAATTTATTCCCAACGACGACCGTGTTTCGCCGCCGGCCGAAGCTTTGTTCCCGTTGGTCATGCTCGCTGCAACGCCCGCGGGCGATGCCTATACATTTGCTGAATTAAAGCAGATGTTTGAGAACGTGGGGTTTACAAATAATGAACATCGGCCCATGCCCGGCATGCCTCAGCACTGGATCGTGTCGAGCAAATAGACCGGGATTTATAGACGGTAAGATTTGCAACGAATGCCCTAATGAAAGTGCCCCAATTAATTATTAGTGCATTCATGGCCAGAAGTTTTTTTATCCTTGCTTCGCCCACAACGCATGTCGATGCACGCACGCCACCGACATTGCTTATTCACGGCGGCCATGACCAGTTAGTGCGCCAAGAAAATTTAACTTTTCTTGACCACCTGTTAGCAGAAGCTGACGTTCCGCACGAAACGATTGTCCTCGGCTACGCTCAACACGGTTTTGATTACAATAGCAATGGATGGGGCTCGCAAATTACGGAATCGGTCCTGCTCGACTTTCTGGCTAAATACACGGCGGCTAAAAATTAAGAATGAAGATCGAGGAACTCGCATACCATAAAACTCCGCTTGGCGATCTTGTATTGCGGCGCCGTCCCGAACCGCGATTACAAAACCGGGACGTGTTTGAGGTAAAACTTGGCGACGAATTTTTAATGTCGAGTTTGTTTACCGAAGGCGAAAAGCAGCTGGCAGATCTTGGTCTTGCCAATCTCAGCGGGGAACTCGATGTCGTTGTCGGCGGTCTCGGTTTGGGCTACACGGCGGCTGCGGCGCTGGATAACGACAATATCCGAGAACTGTTAGTGATCGATCTGTTCGAACCTGTCATCGATTGGCACAACCGGGGCCTGGTGCCGTTGGGGGCTCGTTTGGCCGATGATCCGCGATGCCGTCTCAGGCAAGGTGATTTTTTTGAATTGGCCCGAACGGGATTCGATGAGGGCGATCGCGAGCGAAAAGTCGATGCCGTGTTGCTTGATATCGATCATTCACCAAAACATTTTCTGGACGAAAAGAACCGATCTTTTTACGGGACCGAAGGCCTTACCTTTCTTTGCAAGCAGCTAAAACCAGGCGGTATCTTTGCCCTGTGGTCAAATGATCCGCCCGACGAGGAGTTTAGACAGCACCTCGCATCCGTTTTTGGCGAGGCCGTCGCTCATAATGTCGAGTTTCCAAACCCGTATACGAATTCAATATCCGTCAACTCTGTTTATGTCGCCGGTTCTTGACATTAATCACCGACAGGAATATCAAATTAAACCCAAATTACGCGTTAGAGAAAAATGCATGTCTAAATGAGTAGTCCGCTTTTGAAAGAAACTCCGCGAACACTGCGTCCGCTTCAGCGAACTCCGCGTTAAGTTCAGGTTGGATGGCGTTCAAGATTGACGTCACGCCGAGGCCGCAAAGCGGGACGCCGAGTCCGTTGAGGGAGATGTCGAAATGGGCCGGGGAGTTGATTCGAACCTGCCACATGGCATGGCAAGTTGGTTTGAACCCGGATTCGTCATTAGCGTAAGATCTCCGATTCGTGCGCAAGCCCGCGCGTAAGCAAGGGCGTATCGCGCAGCTCGGAGGTCACGCCTTTCCCCGAAAACCTGACTCGGATGTATCGCCCTTGCTAACGCGCGGGCTTGTGCATTGGGCTTCAACTCGGATGTATCGCCCTTGCTAATGCGCGGGCTTGTGCACGGAGCATCAGCATCAATCTCAAAAATGTCCAATGCCGAATCTGGGATAATTGGGCGACAATTAATTGTCAATAGATGCGACCGAAGATTTAGTCGAATGAGGAACGCGGGCAAAAACCGTGGTGCCCTCGTCAGGTACGGATTCTATCTGGAGTTCGCCGCCGATCAGAACGGCACGTTCGTGCATACCGGGAATGCCAAGGCCATTTTGGCCGTCGCGGATCTTACCTGATTTTGTGGGTGAGAAACCCACTCCATCGTCTTCGATGATGAGCGTGACGTCTTTGCTGCTCCATTCAAGCAGAACGCTAACGCTGGTCGCGTGGGCATGTTTGACAACATTGTTGAGGGACTCTTGCATTATCCGGTAAAGATGGGTTTCGGCCTCGGCCTGGATCCTGTGATCCGTAAAGCCGCGAAGGCTGAACTCGGACGAGATCATATAATTATGGGACCAATCTTCTAAAAATGCCTTGGCCGCCTGCGGCAACCCTAGATCGTCGAGCGATGCGGGTCGCAAAGCCCATGCTAAAAAGCTCACTTCAGAATCGAGACGCAGGGCAGTTCTGTTTAATAATTCCATTTTGCCAGCGACCGGCGACGTTTCACCAAGAGCTTCGTCAATCGCTGCGATCTGCAGCCTGAGTGCAGTTACCCGTTGGCCCAACTGATCATGGATATCCTGGGCGATTCGGCGTCTCTCGTCCTCCTGACTGGTAACGATTCGCCGTAGCAGATCAGTTCGCTGTTTTTCAACCGTCGCCCTGACTTTCATCTCTTGGTTCAGCGCAGTGTTCGTTTCAGCCAGTTCACGAGTCCGCTGTTCGACGCGTTCCTCGAGCAGCAGACGCGACTGGTGCAATTCCTCTTCGGTACGTTTTCGCTCGGTGATATCGCGAATGACAGCGAGAAAGCCCATTATCGAATCGCCGTCATCGAGTTTGCTGACGATGGCCTCGACGTCAAACTCGGAACCGTCGTTGCGGACGTGGATTACCTCGCCCCGCCACAAACCCTTTTCCATCAAAGTTTCGCGGGCTCGTATTGCGCCTTGTTCGACGGTCCAACGCACGTCAAAAACGGCTTTGGTTTTTAAGCCTAGAATTTCGGAGCCTCTAACCCCGTAGGCTCGCTCGGCCGCCTCGTTTAGATATGTGATCCTAAAATCCGGATCGACCGCGATCACTATGTCATTGATCTGTGCCAGAACTTCACCGCGAAAGCGATTCGACGCCGAATCAGCACTTTGCAGTGTGTAGACCTGGTCACCGATGATGAGTGCCTCGATGTGGCCGTCCCGTATTGCTCCGAGGGTATCTTCCGCCTCGCCGAGTTTGCGGCGAAGTTCCTCGTTTTCAGAGGCTAATAATTCGTGATCTTTATTCGTCTCTAACATCGCGTCAGAAGGAGTCTTATAAAAGAATATCCAGTTTTTTTAATAATATCTGGGTCTGCGACATGTCGCCAAGGAAGTGCCGGACCGGTAGAGGGGTGTGCTTTACTAAAGCAGGCAGTCCGATCAATTGTGCTTTTTTTGCTTTCGCCGGAAACCTCGAAATATCCAAAACTTCGAGGTCGTAGCGGTCGGCCAAATGTTCTTCGCATAGACGGCGAACATTGACAACAGCCGCAACTGAATTTGGGGTAGTCCCATTAACGTATAAGGTCAACGTATAGCGGCCATTCTCCAAATTATTAAACATTCCAATATTTTCCATATGCGCATGCCCGGTTAGCTCGGGAATGGAAGTTTTAACTGTCGCGGTTACACCGCTGCAGATCCAACCCAACTAGTACCCGGTCTTCGTCCGATAAATCTCCAATTATCTTTTTTATCGGCTCCGGCAAATGCCTTACCAGCGTTGGCACGGCCAATATTTGGTCGCCCGCAGCTAGTTTTGGATTAACTAAGAGATCTATTACTTCGATCGTATACCGATTCGCCAAATGCGTTTCACAGATCTTACTTAGATTATTAAGCGCCGCTTTGGATTTTGAAGTATGCCCGGCTACATAAAGACGCAATTGATACTCTTTTTTGTCGTCTTTGGCGTAATTATCAGTATTTTGGGCTGTCTCTTTCTCTTTGGTCATTTTGTGGGTTCCTTTTTACCGGTAGCGGCGGTACTTTTTATGGGCGAACGTTTTGCGGAAGATTGTGAGCGAAAACGCTTTGGCTCCAACGCATTTTGGGATTCAAGATAATCGGCTTCTTTTTCGACGGCGGCTGCTTCTGCCTGAAGGGCGGCAACTTGAGCGTCAAGACTGTTACGTTTTGAACGAATTTCCGCGATGCGGCGTTCGTGTTTTAACTGCATTAGTTCCGCTGCCGAGGCCTCGCGTTCAGCCTGTACGATGCGAGCGGTCCCGGTCAGGACTTGTTCACTGCCTTGATAGATCTCTATGAGATCAATACCGTTGTTGCTCATCACAAACTCACGCACCTGATTCGAATGCTGCATTCCACGCGATTTTAGAATAAATAGCGTGCGATTACGCTCGCCGTTATGTTCGATATTGCGTAAAAGAACCCAAGTGTCCATTAACGAAGAGACCCCGACTTCGGAAGTCTCGGCTCCAGCCGTGTGAGAATCGGACGTCAAGCTCGAAAATAGAGCAGTGATCCCTTGGCGTTTCATCAGATCTATCAGCCGCATCAAGGTCGGCTTGATCTCGATAGTATTTTGGTCAAAAGTCAGATTGCTGATCGGATCGACAACAACAAGCTTGGGGGCAAAATCCTTGATCTCGCTGTGCATCATTACGAGATGTTGTTCTAAACCCTGGAGGGTTGGCCGCGAGGCATGCAATTTGAGCTGACCACGTTTAATAAATGGCTCGAGATCGAGACCGATCGATCGCATATTTCGCAAAAATTGCGACGACGATTCTTCATACGCAAAGATCATAGCCTTTTCGCCACGCTTACATGAGGCTAATGCAAAATATGCCCCCAAACTACTTTTTCCGGTGCCCGGCGAGCCCGAAACCAAAATGCTGCTGCCGCGATATACACCGTGTCCTGCTCCCAACATTGAATCAAGTGACGATATCCCAGTCGAGACAAAGTCCATTGACGCCTCATGATCCAGCCGAAGCGAAGTGATCGGCATTACCAGAATGCCTTTTGATCCGATAATAAAGGGATACTCGTTTGTGCCGTGGGCCGAACCGCGATACTTTACGATGCGTAATCGCCGTGTCGAAACCTGTTCCGTGACACGATGATCGAGCAAAATGACACAGTCGGCGACATACTCTTCGAGACCGTAACGAGTGAGTGTTTGCTCGCCGCGTTCGCCGGTGATAACGGCCGTCACGCCGCGGTCCTTTAGCCAGCGGAAAAGTCGTCTCAATTCCGCCCGAAGAATCGCATGATTTGGCAGACCGGCAAAGAGAGCTTCGAGAGTGTCCAGAACGACACGTTTCGCACCTATTGTATCGATTGCATAGCCTAGTCGGATAAATAAACCTTCGAGGTCATACTCGCCGGTTTCCTCGATCTCACTTCGCTCGACCTTTACATAGTCGAGTGATATTTTTTTGCGAGCTACTAGGTCGTCGAGGTCGAAACCGAGAGACCGGACATTGGCGGTCAATTCTTCGACATTCTCCTCAAACATCATAAAGACCCCGGGTTCGTCATATTGGGCCGCTCCGCGAACGATAAATTCCGCCGCGAACATAGTTTTACCCGCTCCGGCACTGCCGCACACCAGCGTGGGCCGTCCGGTCGGCAGCCCGCCGAAGGTGATCTCGTCGAGACCGTCTATCCCTGTTTTGGATTTAGCGATTGATTTTGGAGTTTTAGTATCCCGTTTTTTAGTTGGCATTCATTATTCCTTGAGAGGTCGGGCTAAACGCACTCGGCCTAATCGGCAATATAATTACCGCAGAGAACGACGTATTGATTTAATGAAAACAGTTCCCGTGGTGTCTCTAACTAACACCTAAAGTTACAACAATTTAGGCCGGAATTTCAAGCGACAGCCATTAATGGGGTGTCCCGCCGCACATAGCTTGGAAGTCGGCGAAGTGATCTTGACTTTATTATTGGCGGCTTGTCCTGGACGACCAACCCTGAATCTTTGAGCTGTAAAATTTACTTCACCGGGATGATAGCCGCTCGGGCATCGTAAAAGGGGATAAAATCCCCGGTAATCCCATCGGCTCGCGGCTATTTATTTTATTGGCAAAGGTCGTCGGATAACATTTTATTAGCTATGTAAGGTATCGAACCGAAGGATAAGTTTTCGAAGTCTATCTTGGATTTTAGGGAATGAAAAAAGGAGATCATCAAGATGAAGAAAATTATTACAGTATTCATGTTCGTAACGATGTTCGCGGCCATTGGCGTGTTTTTTACATCCGAAGGTACGGCGCAAACGCGAACAGTGAGGACCCGAAACGGCCGCACTGTCGTCTATAAAAAACCAAACTTTTATCGTCGCCACCGAAAAGCTATCAACATCGGTGCTGGGACCGGAGCGGGAATGCTGGTTGGCGGACTTGTTGGCGGTAAAAAAGGCGTCGTGATCGGCGGGCTCGCCGGGGCCGGCACCGGAGCTGTTGTGACACACAAGCAGCGGCCAAAAAATCGCGTTCGCCGGTATTACCGACGTCCGTAGGTCCAATTTTGTTGTAAACAAATGTCGCTGCCGATCGCGGTTAACACCGTTGATCGGCATTTTTTGCGTCTTCGGG
>JBGTCS010000358.1:0-8677 GCA_041748715.1 Pyrinomonadaceae bacterium
GTGCGAGCCCTGTGCCGGAACGCCGACGCTTTCGTCTATCTCGACCCTGATATGATTGCGATAGCCGCCTTTTGACCAGTCGTAGGAAACGGCGTTTTTGGTTCGCTCGTTATCCATCGTCCAGCATTCGTAAGGCTCGCCGTACAGAACGCGGGCGACGGTCGCGATCGCTAAACGCGGGACTATCTCTTTTACAAAACAAACCGCCCGCCGTGTTTCGCCCCCGACCTCACGCTTTACATAAAACCGCAGATTGACCTCTTCAAATTTGATATGAAACGGTATCGGCATCCCGAGCACGCGGGTGTCCAAAAACATAAACCCGACTAGGCTGAC
Organism: Pyrinomonadaceae bacterium; assembly: GCA_041748715.1. GTDB lineage: Bacteria > Acidobacteriota > Blastocatellia > Pyrinomonadales > Pyrinomonadaceae > OLB17. Next base: position 337 of record JBGTCS010000358.1, read on the forward strand.
AAAACACTTACCGTCGTCGAGATCCAGTTTTGTTCCGTTTGGAATGCGCGACGCAAGTATCGACGGGTCAACCTCGTAATTGGCCATGATCAGATCTTGCCATTTTGCGGTCAGGAATTTTTGCATCACAGGATCAGCCGTTTATCGCCGGCGCGCCGCGTAATTCGCTCGCGGTCATAATATTCGAGCAGCGGGATCGCATATTTTCGCGAAATACCGGCAAGCTCTTTAAATTTAGCCACGTCGATCAGACGGTCCGTGGTTTTAGCGGCAAATTGTCTGATAAGCTCGGACAATTCATCGATGGAGGTTTTGGCAAAATAAAAATCGTCGGTGACCTTAACGATCTCGCCCGAATCCAGAAAAAGCTGAAAGAATTTTCGCGCGTCCTGCACTGTGAACCCCGTTCCGGATATCGAGCCGGCAAGGACATCATCCAGCTTTGGCACCTCGAGTTTGGCGGCCCGGTATTCTCGGATGATCTTTTCGCTAAGAGCGGCGGCTTCGGGCGAAAGGACCGTTCGATAGGCGGCAAGGCGGATCACTTCTTTGTCCAGTACGATCTTGCCCGCCGACTCAAGCGAGGCAACGACCGCCTGAAACGTTTCCGGCGGGACGCGGGCAAATACTTTCTCACGAAGAGCTTCCCGCGAAATACCTTTCGCAAGTGGTTCGCGTTTATGAAATTCGCCGATCGCATTCTCAGCACCGGCGGACATCGTCTCAAATGTCGATGTCGTTACAAAGTGGCGGTCAGCCTCGACTATATCTTCGGAAGCGATAGCCGTGTCGATCGCCGATCTCAACAATTCGTTTCGTAATGCTGTAACGGAGCGAAGGTCTGCATAATTGAGCCCCGATGACCCTGCAGCTTCCAATCGCACTTTCAGATCTGCGGCTTCGTCAGGCGCCCGGACCAATTGAAAAAGATGATCGCGAACGGAAGGGATATCCTTTTTGCGATGTTTAATCGCGGCATTTTCAATCACCCGCCCGCCGGCGATCGTGGTTTGCGGCGAGTAGCTGCGGATGATGAATCGTTCGCCTGGGATTGAGATCACGGGCAGTTCAAAACGGATCTGAGCAAGATCCTTTGTCCCCGGAATGATCTCGCCCGTGTTATTCAAAACCTGGATTCGTGCCAAAGCCTCTACCGTTCCGAGATGAACGCGGACACGCTGTCTTGAACGCAGCGGTTTTGAAGCTCCCGCCAAAACTTCTATTTCCGAGTCGACGATCTGTGTCGATCGCAAGACGCCGGGTTCTGATACGATCATTCCTCGTTCGACCTTTGAATGATCGATGCCGCCGAGATTGACGGCCGTACGCTGACCGGCGCTAACTGATTTTACGTACCGGCCGTGGGTTTGAAGACCGCGCACCCGAACCTTTGTACCCGCAGGCAGCAATTCCATTTCGGACCCTTCCACGATCTTGCCCGATGCCAGCGTGCCGGTCACGACCGCTCCAAACCCTTTGACCGAAAAACTCCGGTCGACCGGGAGCCGGGTCACGAATCGATCGCTTCTGGCGGGCAGACCCGAACCTAAACGGCAAAGCTCGTTTCTCAGTTCATCAATCCCGGCCAGCGTGCGAGAGCTGACCTCGATGACCGGCGCATCGGCCAGAAAGGAACCTGCCACCAACTCAAAAGCATCGAGTTTTGCCAGTTCGAGCGTCTCGGCATCAACCAGATCTGTCTTTGTCAGGACGACGATACCCGCATTTAAACCCAGCAATCGGCAGATATCAAAATGTTCGCGCGTTTGCGGCATGACGCCCTCGTCGGCGGCGATGATCAGCATGACAACATCGATACCGCCGGCGCCGGCGAGCATGTTTTTGACAAAACGTTCGTGCCCCGGCACATCGACAAAGCCCAAATGGAAATCGCCGACCGTCATTTCTGCAAATCCGAGATCGACCGTTATCCCGCGCAGTTTTTCCTCGGGCAGCCGATCCGCATCGGTTCCCGTTAACGCCTTTACCAGCGACGTTTTACCATGATCGATGTGTCCGGCAGTGCCGACGATTACGTTCATAACTAAGAGAAATTGTAAAGCAATGTTGTGGAAGTTGCAGATTTGAAAGCGTTAAAAAGACGTGGTCTCAAATGTTTGAGCACGACGATTGTGCGGTTGCACTTCGAGATTGCGCATATTCGTCCTCACAAATATCACCTTGACCCTCCACACAATCAGACAGTTCGTAACGCCGTCGTACCGGCACTTCGCTCTGTCAAAGCCGTCTTCAAAGCCGAACCGGTCAACCCCGAATTGTTCGGATTATACCCCGAACCAAATCCGTTACACGCCGAGATCATAACCGCGAAATTCTCAATATTTTTGATGTGATCAGTTTCAGCCATGACTTTTATAAACTCCTTTTGCGTCTTTATCAGACAACAAAAAAGGCTAAAAGCGGCCGTCCGAAGTTAGGTTTAGTTGATTTATGAAAACAGAGGGAATCTAACGTGGATTTAAGATTTTCAAGCACTCCTAAGATCTGCAAAAAGTCTTAAACGGCTATGCCGCTCGATGAGCGGTGAGTCTCGGACTCACCGTTAGCCTAAACTAAATCTTCGCGGCTACGCCGCCGTTTAGCGCCATTTTATTAGCTTGTGGTCAGTCATGAAAGGCTCATCATCAAGTGGATTTCCTTTCCAAAGTCTGGCACTTGAGAATCGATAATCCTCCGCTCGATCAACGAGTCCGGCACGAACCGGATTTTGATGAATGTAATTTACCTTTTGCATGAAAGTGTCTTCGCCAGTTATTCGGAATGCGTCGGGATGATGCTGCCAAACAGAGTGTTTGTAACCTTTCCGCTTTTCTTCCTGCCGAAGTTTTCTCAAAGAACTTTCAAACTCATTCTCTTTTAGATAATCAAGAATTCGTTTCGCGGATATTCCGTTAGTAAATCGCAGTACATCCGAAATTTCACGATGTCCGTCGGAAATAATATGAGAATGATCGGGCATGATCACATAAGCGAAGATCAGTATTTCACCAGACTTTCTCGCCTCACACCAAGCGTTGCAGACAATTTGTTTGATAAGGTCTAAACGGAAAACGGGCAGTCGATCATGGGCGACCGAGGTCACGTAGTAGCAAGGTTTATCTCGCGTTATCTGAATCATCAACGAAAAGCGGCGGCTTAGCCGCGAAATCTGGGGAGAGCCTCTCGGCGTGGCAGAGCACACGCCGCTCATCGAGGGGCAAAGCCCAAAAAACAAGCCTTTTCTTGCGGCTGTGCCGCTTGATGAGCGGTGAGTCTCTGACTCACCGTAATGATAACCTAATTCTTCGCGGCTACGCCGCCGTTTCCCGCGTAATCTCATATTACTGCCCGAAGCGGCGGCGTAGCCGCGAAATCTGGAGAAGAACTGTCCGGCGAGGCGAAGCCATCGCCGCTCATCGAGGGGCAAAGCCCGAAAGAAAAAACTGTCGAGAACCAGAATTTGTTTTTCTGATTGTCGTCCGCTCTATACTCTTTCAAAATAAGATTCTATTGATATTTTTTCAATCAAAGGAAGTAGGTTTTTGACCTTCGTGAGCGACTTTAATAGCTTCGTCTTCGATTCGCACGGCTTCGCGTCGATTCTTAGACTTTGCGTTTTTGTCACGTTATCGTCGCCTGTTACACAGGCCAGTAAAATTATGCAGAGACGCGACGTGAATCAGCAAGTTGCGATAGACAAAAATGAGCTATAGAATTACGACCAAAGAGGAATATTAACCTTAACCTTCCATGGAATCAGGTCAGTCGTAACACCATCAATACCAGCATTTCCCGCCGCCAGAGCCGTCTGCAAAGCCGAAACAGCCAACTCCGAATTGTTCGGCTTATACCCCGAACCAAGTCCGTTACAAGCCGAAATCATAACCTCGAAATTCTCAATATTTTTGATGTGTCCGGTTTCAGCCATGACTTTTATAAACTCCTTTTGCGTCTTTTCGGACAATAAAAAATGCTGATAAAGTGCGTCCGAAGCGAGATTTAATTTATAAGAGAGAACAACGGAATTTTAACCAACGCAATAATTGGCTGTAAATCACGTTTCGCTTGCTATTTTTTAATCATCGATAAAGATTTTCCACTTCTCGGTTTCTTTTTTCCATTGTTCATTTTCAAAAATCTTTCGATATGGGTCTTGGATCATTTTCGGAACATAATCGCTAGAAGTTATCCGGGAGCCGTCAACTAAGTAAAGCCAGTATTTATTTCGCAAATCTTTCGCCACCGCGACCTCTTGTTTTGACCAATAAAAGACTATCTCATTGGAATACGTTTTTACCTCGATAAATCGGTCATTGATAAATGAATCAAGATTATCAAACGAAGAAATATCATATCCGGCACTTACATGGTCGTCCGATATTCTTTTTACCTGATTCATTCGAGCGTGACCTTTTAGTCTTTTTTGTTCATAAGAAAGAGCAAACAGCTCCCCGGTTCCTCCGAACTCAGCCTTTTGCTCCAATGTTTTGGTTAATTCGTCTATATCGAACGCTAAAAGATTGGGGGTCGTTTTTATACCGCTAATGATCGTGTCCTCAAAGAAACGAGTGAAGTGGGTAGCCTTCAACAAATGGTCAGGTATCGTCGCGTCTCGTTCCAGAAATGCTAATTTCAAAAGAAGATTTCTTATTGTGAAAAACTTGAAGCTAATGAGATGCGATTTCACATAATATTGATTTGTTGTGTGGCTGAATCTTAAATTGTTCTCGTTAAATAAATCGCCAATGCAGTCAAGCTCTTTTAGTCTTTCGAAGAGACAATTAAAAAAATGGATACTGCGGAAGTATTCATTTCGGCCCCTATTCTCTGCCGGATCAAACTTTTTGGTTTTGATTACAACGGTTCGGTCGTCAGCTTCTATAATGTTGGCGAATGCTAACAATCGAACAATCCCATCGAAAGAAGGGCTTATCGAGAAAAGCTGGGATGCGCAAAACTTTCGAACGTCCTTGAGGAACTGTTTGCGGACAGGGGTTAGCGCTTGAAATAGAACAAAAGATATTTCATCAGCGTCGCCGAGATTATCATGCTTTAGCAACTCGTTTAACATAGTCTCGGATAATCGCCGAGTTTCCGAAAAGATTTGAATTGAGACTTCTTTTATCAACACCAAGTTCCTGATATTTATTCCATATTTCGTCAATGCATTTCGAATCTTTAACAGGATGTCTTCTTTTTCCACGAACGGAAGCGCGAATTGATCGGCATGTATTAATCGGCCTTGCAGATAATTTCTGAAGTAAAAATTGGCCCGACGATTCTGGAGCATCTCTCCTAGACTCCCCGACAAAATAAATTCTTTATTATTTTCGTTGACCTTTAGTTCGATTGTATTCATCTCCTGATACTTCGATAAAACCATTTGGCATGGCTTATCTTTGAGTCCTAATCCTTCGAGTTGAGCAAACATATTGATACATATTGTCGGTTGCCCGTTGCATACAATACGTATAGCTTGAACTACATGATAAATCAAATTCTTATCAGAGAATTTGGTCAACGGATCAAGAATTTACGCACTGACAGGAAGATTTCGCAGGAAGAACTTTCATTCTTAACCGGTTTCCATCGCACTTACATTGGAATGATTGAACGAGGTGAGCGAAATATATCGCTTTCGAATATTGCTGTATTCGCCAAGGCATTCGAAATGACAGTTTCCGACTTGCTGACTTTAAACACGGTCAATCTAAAACATTCATTCGAAGACTACCAGACAAAACTTGAGGGGTAATGGCAAGAGCACACTCATTTGTGATTACCGTCTCGAACAACAAGACGGAGAAACAAGGAATTGATTATTTGTTGGAGAATTTCACCGGATACTTTTTTGTAAACCGAGAAATAAAAAAACAGATACTTTCGCTTCTTGATCTGCCACTTACGTTTTTACAAGCTTTCGATTTAATCTATATTCCGCGGTTTGACGGCAAAGTTATTACCGATGAAATTATCGAAACCCACATTGATGAAATAATTCTTGTTGAATTGAAAACAACAATGAAATACCTTCCCGAAAATCCAAAGGGTTTCTTTTTTGGAGCGACTGAAAATGAGTTCAGATTCGGCGAGTTACTTGGTGACAGGTTCAGATTTTGTTTCGTTTGTCTTAATGAAATTTCGCGATCTCGTGTGATGTTGACGCTCGCCGAAGTCGAATCGAAAATTAGAACGAAGAGAATCCAATTTCAAATTAATTTGTAACGAACGCGGTGTACGGGCGACGATAAATTATTGCTTCTCGTGATGAGCCGATCTTGGTGGCGGTAATTGTCCGACTCGGACAATCCTCATTTTCGGGAAATGACATACTTCCCATATATGGATTATTCGTCTTGAAATGCTCGGATTGTTTCCATTCGCAGGTATAAAGTCCGGTGTCATAGAAATGATCGCTCAATTCGGATGACCTTAACTTAAGTCCGGCGTATTGTGGATCTTGAATGGTTTTATTGTTCCAGGGTTGATTCGGCTTCGGGAGGCCGTTCTTAATCATACTAAGTGACTTATGAAGGGGTTGTTCGCCTTCGGCGCGAGAATCTCGATGAGTTGGCATAGGAATCGAGAGCCTACCCTTCTTGAGAACATTTCCTCGCTTCCGTATTATTTCACCCGAAATAACACGGGTTCTTTTTTGGGTCGAACCGTAATCCGCCGAATTGATAAACGTCTGATTATTTTCTAGAATAATGGCCTTTTTATGGGGACTATGACCGTTTTGTTTGGCCCATTTTGTTAAACCCAAATCCTTGAAGGTGTAGTAATCATTGAGGTAATTAATTGAATTGGTTACATTCTCCATGTACCAAGCCTTTAATTTCGAGCCTTTCTTAAACTTCTTTACTGCAACTATTCGTAGAAATATTTTCGTCAGAAGTACACCGGAAGACTTGTCGGCTTTTCCTGACAAATTGGAACGTGAAAATGAAACGCAGGGCGGGCTACCAATAATAACTTCAGTGTCTGGCAATGCTTCGATTTCTTTGATGGATTTCCTAAAATCAAGGACATTCTTGACCGAGCAATTTAAGCCAAAATTATGATTGAACGTATCAATTGCGGGCTTCCAACTATCAATTCCCAGCTTGACGTTAAACCCTTGTTGCCGAAACCCCTCGGAGAATCCGCCTGAGCCGCAGAAGATATCAATGACTGATAATTCATTCATAAGAAAGAGTTTTGCTGCCTTTCTTTATAACCGAATCTCAGTTCTTTTTCAATCCGCCGATCACTACCGCTCGCGGTTCTGACAATGCGCTTTTATCTGATTCAAAATCTCACCCGCCGTGATCGATGAGCCGTGCAACCCGGAACGCAGCACCTACAATTCACTCAACGCGGGACTGGACCACAAACTTACACTGCCGCCACGCGGTTATAGACCGTATCTCTTTCCACAGCCTTGAAGTAGCGCGCGTTCGTCACCCTCGATGATCTCCTGCTTGGTCATAGTTCGCCGCCGGATTCGACGGAGTAGTCCCAATAATGTCGGGATTCGCCGCCGTCGGTGAGGCGGCGGTCGATGAATCGCTTGGTCAAGATGCCCGTCGGCTCCGACATTGAAGTCTATGCTGCAAAGTTAATGCTGCTCGCCGTCGTACTGTTCTAATTTACGATAAAGCGTTTTGCGGCCTATATTCAAGAGGCGGGCGGCTCGGGATTTGTCTCCGTCGGTATAATCGAGCGTCGCTTCGATCACCCGTTTTTCGATCTCTTCCATAGCGGATGGCAACTCGATCTCGAGGCCGATATTTCGCCCTTCGCCGGCTGCGGCAGCCCGCTCCTCACGGGCGTGTGCGAACGAATCAGCCGCACTGAGCCCTATCGCCTCGGGCAGATCCTCGAGTTCTATCTGCCGGCCCGACGCTATGATGACGGCCCGCTCGATCGCGTTTTCGAGTTCGCGAACGTTTCCCGGCCATGCGTAATTTACGAGTGCCCGCATCGCTGGTTTTGAGATCCCCGAGATGAACCGCCCCGATTTTTTCTTGTATTCCTCAAGAAAATGAAAGACCAGCAGATGGATATCCTCGACACGCTCTCTGAGCGACGGCAGCGAGATCGGGAATACCGAGAGTCGATAAAACAGGTCCTTTCGAAATTCGCCCTCCTCGATCGCTTTCGCCAGATCCGTATTTGTTGCTGCAATTACGCGGACGTCGGTCTTTATCACATGCTTGCCGCCGACGCGTGTAAACTCGCCATCCTGCAAAACCCGCAGCAGTTTGACCTGGGCCTGCGGTGACATCTCGCCGATCTCGTCGAGAAAGAGGGTTCCCCCGTTGGCTTCTTCGAAACGGCCCTGGCGTTGGCTTCGGGC
>JBGTCS010000359.1:0-5354 GCA_041748715.1 Pyrinomonadaceae bacterium
CTTTCATACACCGATTCGAGAAATCCGGCACCGAGTTCGTTTATGACTTCAAAACTGCATTCCAAGATTTTCGATGTTAGCTCCTGATATTTCATCCTGCCTATCCTGTCCATCCTGTTTGAAATCTCGCGTTACTGCTCAAACCGCCTCCACTCGGCCTCGTAATATCTAACAAGTGCCTGATTATCGAGCCGGTTGATCTCGAGCTCTTCGGCAGGTCGTGAGGTGTCTGTCGGAAACTCAAACATTGATGCAAACGATTCGGAATTTAGAAATTGGAGATCAAGACCGGGCATAGGTTCCGTTGGAATTTCAAACGGGCTGAGTTTTACAAGGGCGTAGCCCCAAACACCAAAACTTGGCACGGTGGTTTGAAAGGGTTTGACGGTAAAGCCCGAGGCTTCCAGGGTTTTGACAATACACCAAAACGATTTTCTGGCGATCAGCGGTGATGTTGCTTGGATGACGACGGCTGAATCCGGTCTCAACTTCGATTTCAAAAGGCCATAGAAACGTGTCGTGTAAAGTTTTCCTAGAGCGTAATTGTTTGGATCTGGAAAATCTACAATTGCGATATCAAACGGCTCTATCTTATTTTCGTCCAGCCAGACAAAGGCGTCGGCGTTAATAATTGTGACGCGCGGATCGTCAAAGGCGTGTTTGTTTAGCTCGCCAAGAGCAGGAACCGCATACGGGACGTGGGTCATTTCCGGGTCGAGATCAACTAGGGTAACCGTCTCAACTGATTCATATTTCAGAACTTCGCGAACGGCCAGGCCGTCACCGCCGCCGAGCACGAGTATCCGTTTTGCATCTCCGGAAAATCCTGCGAACGCCGGATGAACCAGAGCTTCGTGATAGCGGTATTCGTCAAAGGAATTGAATTGAAGGTTTCCGTTTAGAAACAGCGAATAGCCGGTCTTCCCTTTTGTAACCACGATCCTTTGATAAGACGAACTCTTGGTATAAATAATGTTGTCGACAAACAGTGCGTCCTCGGCCAAAGTGGTTAGGGTATCGGCCTTGATAAATGCGATCGCTAGGAGAGTGAGAATTACAAACCCTTTGACCCGCATGAGCGTGACATTCTTCTTAATTAGGGGCAGCAACAGCCACGTTCCCCAGATTCCGACCGACGCATTGAGCATTCCAAAAAGCAGCGAAGTGCGGTTCAAACCTAGTTTGGGAACCAGTAAGATCGGGAATAACAAGGACGCTGCAAGTGCTCCAATATAATCAAACGCCAAAACCCTGGAAACGAGATCTTTAAAGTCCATCTCGTCTTTTAAGATGCGCATCAACAGCGGAATCTCAAGACCGACAAGCGTTCCGATGATAAACACCATCCCGTAAAGAACGACGCTAAAATAGGAAAGATGGGCAAAGGTGAAAAACAGCAGCGGAGCAGAAAACCCGCCGATGACGGCAACTGCTAGTTCGATCTCGACAAATTTCTCAGCGACATGTTTGTCGATAAAACGCGAGAGCCATGAGCCGACGCCCATGGCGAACAAATAAATACCGATGATTAGAGAAAATTGGGTTACCGAGTCGCCCAGAACATAGCTTGAGAGCGTTCCGGCAAGCAGCTCATAAATAAGCCCGCAGGTTGCGATGACAAAAACATTTAGAAAGAGTAGCGGGGCGCGTTTCATGTTAGAAATTAAAACAGGATGCACAGGATAGACAGGATCGAAAAAGCATTTATCCTGCTCATTGCGGTCAATCCTGCTAAATTTCTAGCTGCCTTGGATGGCGGACGAGATGATCATCGCCACACCGATTATTACAGCACCGATAATGATAGCGAGGCTTGTGTTTTGGTCTTCTTCGATCTCTTTTTTGACCGAAAAAGGAGCGACGACCACCACGATCAAAAACGCCAAGGCAAATACTACCAGGCCGATCGCGACAAAAATGACGGTCGTAACCAAAACCGGTAATAGATCGTCAAGCTTGACGATCATGGCGAGACTCGGGGCTAAAACTGCAAGATTAAACATTATTTTCCTCCACGAAATCCAGAATAAAAGAACGGCACTCCCAAACGCGATTTACTGCCCGAGTTTGCAACTTCCCATCCGAACCAGGCCGACAAGGCGTACACCAATAAAACCCCGACGCCAAATACCATGTATATTTTTTTCAACATAATTTTTTAGTGTTGCAAAACCATCGAACACAAGATCCAATGACCCGCCCGCCAGCTATTCATCGTCATCCGAGCCGGACGAACTCGACCCGAACATGCTGTCTTTCCATCGAGACGATTCCCAACCAAATTTTCTAAACAGGCCCAAAACCGGAACCACCGCGAGCAAAATAAGAGCCAGGAAAAAATTTACGCCGCGATTCACATTTTGCTCGACTTTTACCGAGACCGGCATCTGCGTCTGCCAATTTTGCCATGTTCCCTCGACCCTTAGCGTATATTTACCCGCGGGCAGCGACGACAGAGTTGCATCCGTCGATCTATCGCCTTCGGTCCAGGCTCCGTCGCTGTCCGAGCCGCTGTAATATTCGACGGGAACATTTACGGATTCCACCTCCTGACTCTGATCATTGATCAGATCGATATCCAGATCGGCCCACGAATTATTGACCTCCGCACTGGCGGTGATCCGCACATTGCTGTTCGGTCTGATATCAAATGGCTGGCTAAAGACAGCTTGCGGAGCAGTCGCATTTACGAGCGACGGAAGGATCACATTTTGATTCAAAATCGTTTTTGTTAAACCGGTGAGCGGAATCATAAAAACCGCGATGATAAAAAGCAGAAGCAACGGCAGGGCTCCCCAGGTATAGTAAAATTGCCCGGTAAACGGTTGATTTGGACCGACGCCCCACGGACGCGGCAAACCGGTGAGGCCAAACGCTTTTTCGACCTCTTCGATGGTCATATAGGTCCCGGCGGACCAGTTCATCTCGTTCGCTGAGATCTCTTGGGAAAGCATCACGGGCGCAGAGACATAGTCGATGGCACGGATGGCTTCGCCCTGTTCAACGCGCCAGTAAAATTCTCCTCGCACATATTCAACAACGGCCGGTGCATCCTGGAATATTTTGTATGTTTTGCCGTTATATTTGACGGTCGTGCCCGAGCCGAACATGCTGGTCTGATCCACGTCGGCGGGATTGACCGGTTCGACAAAGTTCCAGTGATTATCCGAATGCACGAGCCAGCGAAAACCTATCGATGGATTGTAAAGCAGATATTCGTGCCAAAAATACTGAACACCATCGATCGTCACGCTCCGGACGACCGAGCCGATGATCTTAAATTTTACATCGCCCGGAAATGTTCCTTCGGCGCCGATCGGAGCCACAAAATCGGGCGCGTTCGGCGGTGGATTTAGCGATTTTAAATAGGTGAGGTTTCCCTGATTTACGTCGAGAAGCGAATCGCAATTGGGACACGTCACCCGTTCCGCTTGGTCAGGTGCGACCAGCGTCAACGGGCCCCCGCAATTTGGACATCCCATGCCGGCGGTTGAAACCCGCTTTGCATCACGCTGAACCGGTTTTGCATCACCGAGTCCGATCTCGTCGAGCGTAACCTGATTGCCGACGAAAACCCATGGCGGCTCCATGCTGTAATCGATCGTCGCAAAAGTGTTGTTTTTACCGGCCAGATCAGCGTACTCAAATTGCTCGTCCGGAATTAATTTGTATGGTATCTCGCCATCCGCCGCAACGGCCGTGCCCTTGCCTTTTTCCTGGACCATGAGCGGCGTCGGACTCGGTATCTCGGGCACCGTCTGGCCGAGCTGCAGCCCAGCGTGGGACGGCAGCGAAACGCCGTCAGGCAGCGGCTGGTAAAATGTCAGATAAAACCGCCCTTGAGCCTCGGCCAGCCATCCCACCCAGCCATTTGAAAACGTCGCATACCATTCATCCCAAAATCCGCCAAGTTCGTGACGATTCTGTGCGCGGCCGGTTAATTCAAATCTCGTCCCTTTGTATTCGCCTCTTAATCCCAGTTTGAGCGGCGAGCCGGAATCAGCAATTTCCGCCACCTTGCCCAGATCCTCAAGCGCTCTGTCGGACCGCGATACGGCCGATCGGCAAAACGGACAAACGACTACGATCGTAGACCCCGCCTTAAATTCGATCGGCCCGGCACACGACGGGCAGGATGCCTGTAGGAGGGTCATTTACGCCCTCCCGCAATCTCGAATCGCTGATCTGAGATCTCGCCGCGTTCAATCCTTGTAACTTTAACGTTTTCAGCCCCGAGTGCGGTTTTGAGTTTGCCATCCCAATCCCATTCCGGACGCGATCGGCAGCAATAGAGGTTAAATGTCGCGGTGCTATGTTCGGGATAAGTGTGACAGGCAAGGTGAGATTCGGTCAGGGCGACGAGGCCGGTAACACCGCCTTCGCCCTCAAATTTATGCCAGACGGATCCGATGGACCTAAGGCCGAGATCATCGATCACACCGGACAAAATGGCCCTGATGCCGGACTCACTGCGCAGCGCCTCCGTTTCACAACCAGTCGCCTCGATCAGCCATTCAGTTCCAACAATCATTATCGTTACCAAAAAATCTCTACGAAAAACTTATGCGATAAGTTTGAACGGGTATCATTACACGTGCGTTATAATGCATTGACCTGGTGAAGTGTTTCGATAAAATGATAGCTAAATTTTCAATCTTTGTCATATTTGTTTGCCTTTTCGCTGGCTGCAGCGATCTCTCGTCTAATTCCGACGCTGCAGCTCACAGCAGCCGCTACGCTCAGCCAAAAGTCGTTGGAACGATCGAGTCAAAAGACGTGACCGAAAGCAGCGGCATCGCCGCCTCGCGGTGCCAATCCAATGTTTTCTGGACACACAATGACTCAGGCGACGAGGCATTTATTTATGCATTTGATAGTTCGGGTAAAAGCCTGGGAACGTGGAAGATCCCGAATGCCGAGAACAAAGATTGGGAAGATATCGCTGCTTTTAAGGATAAGGCCGGCAAGTGTTTTATTTATATCGGCGAGACCGGCAATAACAAGCTAAAGCGTGACAAATATGGTGTTTACCGCGTTGCCGAGCCCGTAGTCACGCCACCGGATGCAGATTCGGATCGAAAAAACCCGTTGCTGACGGCGAGCGCCGATTTTATCCAATTTACATATCCCGATTCAGATCACGACGCCGAAACGTTGATGGTGCATCCTGTGTCGGGATATATTTACGTTGTCACCAAACTCGTCAGCGGGCCGGCCGGTGTCTATCGCTTAAAGCCCACGTTTGGGGATACAAACCCGCAAAAGGCCGAACGAGTGGCCGACCTCTCCGTTCCGGCGGTGCCAAACGGCTTTCTCACGGGCGGCGATATTTCGCCCGATGGACGGCGGGTCAT
>JBGTCS010000360.1:0-6523 GCA_041748715.1 Pyrinomonadaceae bacterium
GTCCCGATGATGGCCCAACGGGCGATTTCAGGCGTGGTCTTTCTGGATTTGAATGGCGATGGTAAATACGTAGATGGAGTCGACAGGCCGCTCGAAGGTGTTCAGATCATTTTGGGCGGAATAACGGCAGTGTCGGACGTAAACGGGGCATACCTTTTGAGAAATCTCCCCGCCGGCCGAGTCACCCTGCACATCCGTTATCAAAACGGAGTTGAGGCAATGGCCCGCGAAATAGACCTCGGTCCGAACCCGATTTCAGAACGTTCGGTAGATCTCGCCGTCAATTATATATCCGGACTTAGCGGGTCGATCGAGAAAAAATAAAACCAAAAAAAGAACCAGGGTCTCCTAAGACGAGAGTACAGCAGGATCGGCAACAGAAATGTTGACGGTCCTTTTTTTATGCCGATGTTTTCTCTTTTGTTGCTCAAGCGCGTCCGTAATTTTTGTGCCTCAGGTATCTGCGAGGTAATATTGTTCGAAGCGATCTATGACGAGCTTTATATGGATAACAATCTTGGTTTTGACGCTAACGGCCCTGGGCAGTCTCGCGCTGTTTTTTGTGACGCTAAAATATTATTGGGGAGAGCGCGGCAAGCCGCCGCTGAACGGCGAAGAGCGGCGTGAGCAGCGTGATAAAGAATTAGCGATGCGGGCCAAACAGTTCGAGTACAGCAAAAAAAATCCCATCAAGCCCCGTAAACTTTCATTCTGGGATAATCGAAAGAGTTCGTAGCGGTTATGTGATCGATATTAATTCCTGCCGGCCTTTTGGGTATTCGCCCATTCTGCCCCGCATGTGCATATTTTCCTCACCTTAATGCTCGTTAAAGCTGATGACTAAAAATATGTTCGTATTTTGTTTTGGCTAAATAGCTGTCAATAGATAGGTTACGAACTATTTTAAGTCGTGGCACGAGTGGCCCCCGTCTTGCTATATATAATTGCGGCTGATTTGAACATGGTCAGCTAAGCATTAAAACCGCTTGTCACGTTGGACGAAGTGCTCCCACACTTCGAACTTTTGAAAGACTAAATCCGATCGCCGATCCCTCCGTTTCCTTCAGTCCAGACTTGGGGCGGATCGACAAATTCAATGATCGTATCAGTCACGGTGTCGGCCTTTTCCGGAGTCTTACTCCCTATTCTCCGGACGGCCCACCAATGCGATGAGACCAGCCTTTGAGGTGGAAGGCAAAGGCTGGTCTCATTTCACCTCCTCAAATCAATCCCCACGGAGATCAGATAATGAAAAAGAAATTCCCACGCTCTCTCATTTTTGCGAGTACTTTTGTGCTCGCCTTTTTGCAATGTCTGTCAGCTCAGCAGCCCGCCGCTGACAAGCCGGGTTTTCCAAATGCGGGTGCCGAACCGAGAGAGTTCCGGCTCCCCAATTTTCGCGAACGTGAACTTGGCTGGGTCAGCGGCCGCATCTACGACATTACTGGCGATGAGGCTGAGCCGCTGAATATTGCCGAAGTTAAAGTTATTTTGAGGTCCTCCGAAGCCGGGTTTGGCAGTTTTATCCGCGAACAGGTCTCAAATGAAGATGGCGTCTATGATTTTCAGAGTCTGGGAGCGGGCGAATACACGGTCGCGATCGATTCCGCGAGTTTGCCTGCGAAATATCGTCTCAACGGGATTTCTCCTGCTGCCGTTACGGTTAAGCCGTTAGGTCGGTCGTACGTCAATTTACCGATCTTGCCGCAACGCGTGATAACGGGGACCGTTTTTATCGACACCAACGGCGATGGTCGATATACCGATGGTAAAGACACCGCGGTTGAAGGTGCCTCGGTCGCGGCAAACGGTTCATTCGTAATGTCAGATGCAAACGGAGCTTATGTTCTTCGCGATCTGCCAGCAGGCCGGGTGGGGATACTTGTGACCGTCCCTAATCGTGTAGAAACGACCCACGTCGTCCTTGATCTTGGATCGGGACCTGTCACCAATCGAGTGGTCAACGTTCCCTTAAACCGCTAGTAAAGGCTTCTGCCGCCCATCATCGCAAAACGTCCAGCCTCTCTAACACTGTCAAATTAGATGAAAAAAATCATATATATTCCCACAATGATCGTTCTTTGTGCGGCAGCCGCCAATGCCCAGGAACACATCCGCCGGTTTGATAACTTTGATACTACCAACGGCGTAAAAATCGTGTATCAGCAGGCATCCGTAAAAACGGTCGAAACGATTGCGAACGCACGCAAACCGACAAAGCACTATCTGCCTTCGCCCCCTCACGGCGAGCAATATAATAACACGGCGAATTTCATCCCCGTTCAGGCACATCTTATTAAGTCTGCAAAGCAGCAAACAATGCGTGTAAGCGACGGATATGCCGAACAGGACCGCCGCCGATCGGCCATATCGGCAAAGCCATTAACAGCCGTCAACGGCCATCTTAATGGGCTGAGCACGGGCGACCTTTACGTCGATTCATATATTGTCGAATCGAGCCGTCGATATGGGATTGATCCGCTGCTGATCTATTCTCAGATGGCGCAGGAATCATCTTTCAAGCGGCTGGCAAAATCGAACAAGGGGGCGAGCGGCTTGATGCAGCTTATGCCTGCGACCGCTCGGCGTCTGGGCGTCACAAACATTTACGACCCGAAGCAGAATATCGAGGGCGGGGTAAAATATATGCGAATCCTTTTGGATTTGTTTGATCAGGATCTAAACCTCGCATTAGCAGGCTATAACGCAGGTGAGGGAGCCGTAATTAAGTATGGATATCAAATCCCGCCGTATAACGAGACGCGAGATTATGTCCGTCGAATTTCTTCACGCTATCGGACGATCACGGCTCCAACAACAGCTCGCTTCGTCAATAAGAGTGGAAGTGCGGTGACGCAAACGGTAAGTTCCGGTCTCAAATAAGGTTTCCTACAAAATGAATGACTTTTCGGCCGAACTGCTTCGGCCATTTTTTTTTAGGCTATCACTTTTCATCCGCCAGCTTGCGGTTGATGATGCGAGAAAGCGTTTTGCGGTCGATATTGAGGATTCGCGACGCCGCCTGTTTGTTTCCGCCGGTATGTTCGAGAACCTGCCGGACGTAATTTTGTTCCATTTCGGAAAGCGGCATCAATTGAATATTATCCGAGACCGGCGATTCGTCACTCTCAGTCGGTTGGGGTGGCAGTGATCCGCTGCCGGAACGGATCCGCACAGGGAGGTGCTCAGGATATATCATGTCGTCGCTCAACGAGACCGCGTGCAGCACGGCATTCTCGAGTTCACGTATATTGCCTGGCCAGTCATAGTTCTGGAGCATTTTTAGCGCCTGGCTCGAAAATGTTGGCGTCCACGATGACGATGAGACGACCTGTCGGGCGAAATGTTCGGCCAGCAAAGGTATGTCTTCGTGACGCTCACGTAGAGGCGGCAGATGGATCGTGACAGCGTTTAGCCTGTACATAAGATCCTGGCGAAAGCGCCCGCTATCAACTTCGTTCTCAATGTCACGATTTGAGGCCGCGATCACGCGGACATCCACTTTGATCGTCCGGTTTGACCCGACCCGTCTAATTTCGCCTTCCTGCAGCGAACGGAGCAGTTTTACCTGAAAAAGAGAATTTGTTTCGGTGATTTCGTCCAGAAAAAGCGTGCCGCTTGTAGCTTCTTCCCACAGGCCGACGCGCTCGCGATCGGCTCCGGTAAATGAGCCCCGCGAGTGTCCGAACAATTCCGATTCGATTAACTCGGTCGGAATGGCGCCGCAGTTTACCGTGACAAACTGTTGGGACGACCGACGGCTGCGTTGATGAATGGCCCGCGCGACAACTTCTTTTCCGGTACCCGACTCGCCAGTGATTAAAACCGGCAGGTTTGTGCCCGCCACACGCCCGACCATTTTCAGACATTCGACAAATTTTGGGGATGTACCGATCAACGCGAGCTCAGCCGAAGAACCTTTGGCAGGCTTGCTCGCCGGTTTAGCGCGATTTTTTCGTGACTTTAGCTGTTCCTTTATCACGGACGAAATCTTTAGAATGTCGTTGATCGAAAATGGTTTTAAAAGATAATCATAGGCACCGGTCGATGTCGCCTCGAGTGCACCGGCTGCCGAGCCTTGGCCTGTCATCAGAATAAACCGGGCATCGGGCTGGATCTCAGTAAAGCTCCTGAGAACCGAAAAGCCGTCTGGTCCCTCCAGAACGACATCACAAAACACAAGCGACCATTTCTGTTCCTTGAGTTTAATGATTGCCTCGTCGGCAGTCGCCGCCTGACACGTAGTCCAGCCTTCGTCGGCCAGAACAGTCGCCACCAGCGAGCTTATTTGCGGTTCGTCATCAATTACCAGAGCTTGTAAAGAGTTTTTCACGCAATAATAGTATCAACGGATAATGTCTCAAAAAGCAAGGAACGGTGCGGCCCAGCACCCATTCCAAATTTATGGGAAACATCGTCCGCCGTTCTATTTTCGCTTTACAAAAACCTGAGTAAAGTAATATTTGCCGTCACTCGCGACGGCAAGTCCGAGGCCGGATTCGCGAAAATTCGCGTCCAGCATATTCTTGCGATGACCGGGAGACCTCATCCAACATTCGACCACTCGGACGGCTGGATCGGCATGGCCCATGACCCACGCGACATTTTCGCCGATGCGTCGCCAGTCGTTGAAACCGAATTGTTCGGCCCTATCGTCAACTTTGCGGCCGGTCAGGTCACTGTGGCCCAGAAAGCTGCCTTCGGCCATTGAAGCCGAGTGAAAACGGGCGGCCGAGGCTGCCCTTTCGATCCAGGCAAGCGGCTGCCTGCCATTCATGATCCGTTCGCCGTTTACCAAATCGAAAACCCGCCGCTCAATCGAAAAAGCGGCTTCGGTGTCGATCGCTGTAATTCTAAAAGCTGGCGACGCGATGTCTGTAAAAGCGGTTTGAGCTGTCGCGACCGCCGCAAAAACCAACGCCAGCACCATGCTGGTTAACATTCGTCGGAAACAATTTGAATGGGGGAGATCATTCAAACGTGGGAGAGATCCGAAATTAATTTTCATTTGCCTCACTTCGGTAGCCGGACTATCTCGTATCTTGAGACTCAAGGCTTTGCGGACCTGCATCACTGCAGGGGTGCCAATTTATCGTTTAAGGACACGCGGCGCTGCTGTACCTGTTTGAGAGACTGCTCTTCGACGCGTTCTAAGCTTAGAAAGGGCAAGAGCCGTGCCATCCGCAGCTTACCTCGGCACGAAAAGTTAAGTCGTTGGACCACGCAGGTTAACCGGCAAAAATAATTTAAATAGAAAAATCCGTCCGTCGCTGCGAGTGATCGTGCTCATCATGTGGGGAGAAATGGAACAGCAGATCGCCTCACCGCCATTTACAAATAATAGGTAAAGTAAGCGGTCATACGGTAACGGATGAACCTAGCTGGTAGTGTTAGCAAATAAGGTTAGCGAATTACGGGGCCTCAGATATTAAGGAGATTAATGAAATGAAAGTAAATGAAATTATGACGGCCGATCCGGCCTGCTGTACACCAGAGACAAGTTTGCAGGACGCAGCAAAAATGATGGCCGATCAAAACTGCGGCTGCTTACCGGTTGTAGAGAATGAAGATAATATGAAACCTGTGGGTACGATCACAGATCGTGACATCTGCTGCCGTTCGGTGGCCGAAGGCCGCAATCCACTTGAAATGAAAGCCGGCGATTGTATGTCAACTCCGGTGGTGACCGTCGATAAAAATGCGACGATAGACGAGTGCTGCTCGATAATGGAAGAAAAACAAGTGCGTCGTTTACCGGTGGTTGACGAAAATGGCTCGTGCTGCGGAATGATTGCCCAAGCAGACATCGCTCTGTCCTCACCTCAGAGCCAGTCGGGTGATCTCGTAAAAGAAGTATCGAAAGCGACCGCCAGTTCGTCTAATGTCTAATTAGTTAGTGCGAATCAGTCGAGGAGCAGATGTATCCCCGAATGCCGGGTAACCGGTAGTCTCGCCACAAAATTAGGGCTTCAGCCGAAAATGGCTGAAGCCCTAAATTTTTCTGGAGCCGATGATAAGACTCGAACTTACGACCTGATGATTACAAAAGTTCGAAGACTCTTTTTCTTGGATTTGGCATGTTCTTCTGAGCCTTATTTTATCTACCCTTTTGTTGATAACGGTTCGAAAGAGATTGTCTGAGTTTGGCATACTTGGCACACCAGCGGCGCACCAATCTTTCATTACAATCAAAAACGATTTATTATTAGAGCGATTTTGAAAACCTTCAGAATATATGCTCGATAAAAAATCTCTCTCGGAACGAGATATTTGTACTAAGTTCATAACACCGGTCGGTCAAGACATAATTTCAA
The DNA here is from genome assembly GCA_041748715.1 of Pyrinomonadaceae bacterium. GTDB lineage: Bacteria > Acidobacteriota > Blastocatellia > Pyrinomonadales > Pyrinomonadaceae > OLB17. The sequence continues at coordinate 6,315 of JBGTCS010000360.1, forward strand.
ACAAAAGAGGAATCAATGACAAAAAATAAATTAGGTTTAATGGGGCTTTTTTTATTTCTAACAATCGCGGGAGCGGCAGTCGTTTTTCAAAAAGCGACGGCGCAAAAGCAAGACACAATCCAATACAATCAGGTTTATGACTGCGGCGACAGCAGACCAAAATTCAAAGTTTTAAGCTGCAAAGGCGATATTTGCAAAGTCTATACCAT
>JBGTCS010000361.1:0-5731 GCA_041748715.1 Pyrinomonadaceae bacterium
CCGCAGGCCATCATAAATAAGGCAAACGCCAAAGTTAGAACTGTAAGAAATTTAATTTTCATTTTCCCTCCTGAGATATTGTTATAAAAATAATATCGCGAACTAATTTAACTAGTAAGCGAGCCCATGACTATTATCTGCCGTGTTTTGGAAACCGGCGCCAAATTCATTTGTGACATTATCTTGTGCGAATTATTGTATATTCGCAAACATTGGATCGAAATCAACCGAAGATTTCCTCGGCAATTTTCCGCGCCACATCGTTCGAGGTAAAGTCAGGTCGGACGATAAAATGCCAATCCGCAAGGCAGTAAACTTTTTGCCTTTCTTCGAAAAGTTTCAGAGCGGTTGCTTTGTCGCGGGCAAGCGGGCGTTCTTTTCGCGAAAATGATATATTTCGCCAGCAATGTTCAAATGTCGATTCGAGCCAAACCGTTGTAAAACCATGTGAGGCCAGGAGTTGGCGGTTTCCTGGAACGGTCCACGTGCCGCCGCCGAGTGAAAGCAGACGGGCGTGTCGGTCATCCACGACGCGCTTCAAATACATGGTCTCAAGCTCGCGATAGTGATCAATCCCATCGGCGTCAATGATTGCGACAACTTCGCGTTTTTCATTTTTCTCGATAACCAGATCAAGGTCGATCCGACGGCATTTCAGAATATGGGCGAGGTGTCGGGCAACGCTCGATTTGCCCACGCCCATAAATCCGGTAAGTGCGATGCGGATGTCATTTTTCATTACTGGTGTAGTTTCACTTTACGACAGAAGTGAGGGTTTCGAAAAATCCGGGAAACGAGATATCAGCCGATTCAGAACCGATTATCTCGGTCTCCCCGTCCGCCATCAAGCCCGCGATCGCGAATGCCATCGCGATCCGGTGGTCCCCGAACGAGTCGATTTGTGCACCTTTCAGTTGGGTCCGTTCAACGCGAAACCCGTCCGGGAATTCGCTCACGGCGGCTCCCATTCGCTTAAGATTTTCAACGACGGCTGAGATGCGGTCGGATTCCTTGACGCGGAGTTCGGCGGCGTCGCGGATCTCGAGACCGTTGTCTAACTGGGTGCCGAGAATAGCGAGAATTGGAATCTCATCGATCAGGTTGGCGATAATCTCGCCGCGCAGAATCGGTGTGTCATTCGCCGCCGCTGCGGTTCGCAGGCCGCCGCGAACACGTATTGTAGCGACTGGCTCATTACTTTTTTCCGCCTCATCCAGAAGTTCTACATCTGCGCCCAAACCGGCCAACACGTCAAAGATCGCCCGTCGCGAAGGATTAATCCCGACATTCGCCATGGTGATATCCGAACCTTCCAAACAGGCGGCCGCAACCATAAAAAACGCCGCCGACGAAATGTCGGCGGGAATATTTATATGCTTTGCCGTCAAAACCGACGTGCCGCTCACCGCGATCTTGTTTGATCCGCTCACTTGGTCGATTGCTACCTCAACGCCGAACCACCTGAGCATTCGTTCCGTATGGTCGCGTGTTGCCACCGGTTCGTTGACGGTCGTCACCCCGTCCGAATTGAGTCCGGCCAACAGGACGCAGGATTTTATTTGGGCCGAGGCGACCGGTGGCTGATATTCGATTGCCTTTAGCGGCGTCCGTCCCAGGATCATGAGCGGAGCCGTGCCGTCATTTGATCTGATCTCGGCTCCCATTTTGGCGAGTGGTTCGATCACCCGCTTCATTGGCCGTTTCTGAAGCGATTCGTCACCGATGAGGACGGATTCGAATGTCTGTCCGGCCAAAACCCCGGCCAATAAACGCATTGTCGTCCCGCTATTTCCACAGTCGAGCGGGCGGTCAGGCTGAGAAAGACCATTTTTACCACTGCCTTTTATCATCACGGTGTTGCCGTCACGTTGGACGTCGACGCCGAGAGCTTTGACGCATTCAAGCGTAGACGCACAATCCGCACTCGTCGCAAAGTTGTCGATTCGGGTATTGCCATCGGCCAATGCCGCAATCATTGCTGCCCGGTGCGAAATCGATTTGTCGCCCGGCAGATCGATGCTTCCGCTTAAAAAAGATGCGCGTCTGATCTTCATATATTTCAGTTTATTACTAACGCGACTAGTTTGTCTTGACAGCAAACCTATTAAACCGATAACTTATCTGGCATACATCTATGTCAGATATCCTTGAATTAGAGTTGCCCAGCAAGATCGAATCAGTCGAAGAAGCAGCAGTGAAAGCAGATGAATTTGCGAAAAACTGCGGTTTTGGCGATGAGGTTACTTTTGCTATCGATCTCGCGATTCGAGAATCGGTGGCGAACGCCGTCAAGCACGGCAACAAGTTTGACCAGTCAAAGAAGGTCGAACTAAAATTGTCCGACACGCCCGAAGGATTTGAGATCACGGTTCGCGATTTCGGGTCGGGATTTACGGTTGAAAACATTCCGGATCCGACAAATCCGGAGAATCTGTTAAAAACCGACGGCCGCGGAATACTGTTTATGCGCTCATTTATGGATGAGGTCGAATGGGAAAACCCGGCAGGCGGAGGCGTAATGGTAAAAATGTTAAAAAAGCGATAAACTCTTGAATATAAATAGACATTCAGGGCACGATTAGACTAAGATTTTCTAACGCAATTTCAATAAAGATAGAATTAGGAGATAAAAATGGCTGATATTACGATAACTGAACGCCAGGCTGGCGATGTCACAATACTTGATCTCGATGGTAAGGTAACTATCGGCGAGGGCAGTGTTGCACTACGGACGACAATTCGACGTCTGCTTGGCGAAGGCAAGAACAAAATTCTACTCAATTTGGCCGGAGTCGGGTATATCGATTCGAGCGGTATTGGTGAATTGGTTTCGAGTTTTACTGCCGTCAAAAAAGAAGGCGGTATATTAAAACTCTTGAGCCTCACGCAAAAGATCCAGGATCTCTTGGCGATAACAAAGCTCTTGACGGTTTTTGACACGTTTGACGACGAACCGTCAGCATTGAGCAGCTATAATTAAAGTGCTGCGGATGAACCGATTTTTTTAATGCAGGGTAAGGGAGCTTTTGTAGGTTCCTTTACCCTTTCTTAATTTTCATTTGTTTGAATACATCTAAACGCCGGTGCGGTTCATCTTTTCAACTTGAGAAATTATATCTTGGGGACACCTTTTTAATAATGCGTAAAGTTTTTGCAGTTTTAATTATTTCGCTTTTAGTTTCTGGCGTTTTGGGCGTGAGTGCTCAGGGTTTGCCGGCCGGGTTTGACCTGTTGAATTACGGAGTTCGAATCGAGCCGGATAAGCGGCTGATCGTCGTTTTGTCCGCGCTTGAGATGGCGACTGCGAAGAATGCGGCCGGTGTCGACGAAAAACTGATAAAAACGCCGCTTTCGCCAAAAAGTGCGATGTTTCGCGAACAGCTGCTGAGCGACAATGCAAATTTGCCCGAAGATCTAAAGCGCCGCATTTCGACGTTTGTCGCCCAATACAAAAAGCGTAATTCGCAGATGTCGGATGCGGATATTATCGGGCCATTCATTTCGATGGCATACACATTGACGCCTGTACCCGAGCTTTCGGATCCAGTTATTACAAATGACCTGCCCGGAAGCGTGCTGGATGTTCTCGATTTTGCGCCGCTTGTTCGCGAGTTTTACCGTAAATCGTCGATCAGTTCGAAACTAGACGATTATGTAAAAGATTATCAGGACGCCTCGGACCAGATCCTCAAAAGCTCAGCTCGCGAAATGGTCAGCGAACTGCTGGACTATCTTCACACCCGGCCAAAACTCGTCTTTACCGAAAGAATTGTGACTGAAACGCAGAAGGGCAAAAGCAAGCGGAACGTTTTGCGAAAGGTCGAAACCAAACAGAACGAGCGACGATTCTTTTTGGTGCCTGAAAGGCTGACCGCCAGCAACAATGTCAATTTCCTGAATATTCGCGATGATTATTATGTAATTGTTTCGCCGGATACTGATTTGAGTTTTTCGGATGTTCGACGTGCGTTTCTCCAATTTGTGATCGATCCATTGATCTTAAAAAATTCAAAAGAGATCGGCGTTGTTCGCGACTGGGTTAAACCACTTCTGGATGAACGGCGAAAGGCAGAGCAACGCGTGACACCCGATGTTTATATCACTGCGGTCCGGTCGCTGGTTGCGGCGATCGATGTCAGGCAGATCGAATATTCGCGAATGCGGATCGCCACCGAGCAGGCCCGTGATAAGATCACATTGCTCAAAACCGAGGCCGAGAAAAAAGCCTTTTCCGCCGAACTTGCAAAATATATTCAGTCGTTGTCTGACGAATCCGCTCTCCGCCTGTATGAGGATTATGAAAAAGGGGCGGTACTCTCATTTTATTTTGCCGAGCAGTTGAAGGGGATCGAGGGGTCGGGATTTGATATCGGTTCGTCGCTTCGCGAGATGATCGCGGCATTTGATCCAGTAAGAGAAACGCAGCGTGTCGCGGCCTCGGCCGAAGCCCGTGCCCGGGCCGTCGCGGCTCGCGAGGAGCGAAAGAAAAATCCGGACACGAATACGTTTGCCGCCGAAAATCCATTGACCACGCGGTTGCTCGAAATTCAAAAGACCATCGAAGCCCAGGATTACACCAAGGCGACAGCCGAGCTGAAATCGCTCTCAACGCAAAATCCCGCCGAGCCGAGAATTTATTATAATATCGGCCGAGTTGCGGGTCTGTCGGCCGTCAGTATCGATGATCCCGAGGAACAAGCCCAACTGTTGCTCGAAGCAAAGACCGCGTACGCGAACGTTCTGAAAACCGCGACCGCATCGACCGACCGGGCATTGCTTTCGCTGACCTACGTCGCTCTGGCACGAATTTACGAATTTCACAACGATTTCGCCTACTCCATCCGGTTGTATGACGAAGCTATAAAATTAGGCGACATACGTAACGGCGGTTACAACGAGGCATTGAATGCAAAGGCCCGGCTGATCAAGCAGTAGGTTGCTGGCACAAGCATCTATTGCGGTATGTCAGTTCTACATTTTTCTTAAACTTTGATACCGTCTAATCAATGTCAAACAAAGACTTTTCAAGCGGTTTCGTCGCGCTCATCGGACGGCCAAACGCTGGCAAATCAACACTTCTCAATCGACTGGTCGGCGAAAAGATCGCAGCGGTCTCAAATAAACCTCAGACAACACGGCACAAAATTCAGGGAGTTGTTACCAGTGACGACGGGCAGATCGTTTTTGTCGATACGCCGGGCGTTCACAAACCGGGCTATCTACTAAACCGCCGGATGATGTCGGCGGTTCATGACGCGATTTTGACGGTCGATCTAATCGTCTTGATGCGCGATGCAAGTGTTTCGACCGGCAATGGCGACCGTTTCGTTTTTGAACTCGTAAAACAGGCAGAAAAGCCCGCAATTCTGGTTCTCAATAAGATCGATAAGCTCAGAGACAAGGGCGGACTTTTGCCGCTCATCGAGTTTTATTCAAACGAACACGAATTTGCCGAAATCATTCCGATCTCGGCTTTAAAGGGTGATGCCATTGATAATTTGCTGACCCAGATCGTCAAACATCTGCCGGCTGGCGAGCCGATTTTTGGTGAAGACGAGTTGACCGATCAGCCGGTCCGCACGATTGTGGCAGAAATGGTTCGCGAAAAGATACTGATGTCGACGGGCGAAGAAATACCTTATGTGACAGCCGTTGTGACCGAGGTTTTTGATGAATCAGATCCGACATTGACCACCATTTTTTGTGCGATTTATGTCGAAAGAGCGTCGCA
>JBGTCS010000362.1:0-6313 GCA_041748715.1 Pyrinomonadaceae bacterium
CGCGGCAGTGATCTAATGTCATCGAGCGAAAGGAGCAAGCCCGGTACTGGCGGATTGGCCTCGGGCGGCGTGTCGAGGCTTCGCGATGCATTATCTGCGCCCGAATGTGTTATTTCGGGCGAATAGCCGACGAACCGTTCCGGAGATTCCAATCCCGTAACCTGCAGTTTCCAAAGCGTCGAATCAAATTCACCGCCGAGACCGATCATTCCATTAACTCTCGCTGTGGCTAGTTCGCGTGGAAATTCCGGAGCAAGGTCGTGTTGATCAAAAGAAAACTGACTAAGGGTCTCGTTCGTTTCAAAAGCTTTTCTATATAGCCGGGCCTTTGTCTCATCACTCATCCGGCGCCAACCAACGATGCCAAGCAGCATTGCAGCCCCGCCGATGAGAAAGCTGCGGCGGGAGCGGGCGGTCATTCGCCGTTTGGCTTCGGTCTTAGTGAGCGGCTCGCTCAGATCTCGACGCTCGTTCAAGATGGATGCGGTGTTGTTGGGATCGTTAGGCCACGAGTCCAAATTGTGGCCGGTTCGCCTCTCAAATTCGCGGACTTTTTCTAATAAGATTTCTTTGTCGGTGCTCATTTGTCCTCCTCCGCGGATTCCGTGGTGCCGGTCTGAATATCGAAATCGCCGACCGTGTCATAGCCCGTAACCATCGAGCGAAAATTGCGCCAACCGGCCAGAACTACCTGCACCACATGGACGACAAAAAACAGGACGAATCCGATTGTCAGCCAAAAATGTATCCAGCGTGCCCATTCATAGCCGCCAAAAACTGCGGTCAGCCAGGCGAGTTGGAGCGGTTTATAGATGGCTAGTCCCGTGATCACCGAACCCGCTCCCATCAGGATCACGCTCGTATAAGCGATACGCTGAGCATCGTTATACTTGCCCTGTGGCGGCGGCTTTTTGACAAAATGCATGTCATGAAGCGTAACCGTCAAAGCCCTCTTAAATGACCCCGGAACCGGAAGTAAGGCACGCCACTCGCCCGAGGCGATCAGGTAAACAATGTAAACGACACCGTTTACCCCAAACAGCCACATAAAAAAGAAATGAAGCTGTAACCCTTCGGCGAGGCGAAAGGGAACCCCCAAAGTGTCGTAAAACCACGCCGGAAAAAACTTAAATAGCTCATAACCAAATATTTTTAGACTGTAAACATCATTAGCCCAATAGATCAGCATTCCGCTCCAGATCATCACTGCCAGCAGCGGAAAATTGATCCAGTGCAGCCACCGCACAGCCAGCGAATGTTTTTTTTCGAGGTGGTGGGCCATAAGTGCCGTTTGAACGGATTTTATTTTCGAGCTTCGTAAGACTCGGTTCAATAAGTATAATCCCATCTAAGCACGGTCTTTCTTCCGTCGTACAAATGAATCCGGAATAATCTTCACGCCGAACGGAATACGAAAGTCGAACGCTTATTTGATCTGTCGAATTTATATTTTACATCATGAAACACAAATACCTTTTCGCACCGCTCGTAATATTGGCTGCATTTATCGTTGGATACACCGCTTCATGCACGAGAGCTACATCTTCCGGATCGCCCGAGGTTTCTGATCAAAATATCAACCCCAAGACCGAGGTCGTAACAGCCGGCGACCCGTCGGACGATGTTTTTGATGGGAAAAAGATTGAAAGAACCGATGAGGAATGGCGCAAGCTGTTAACGCCCGATCAGTATCACATCCTTCGCGAAGAAGGCACCGAGCGGGCCTACACGGGCGAATACAATGATAATCACGCCGATGGCGATTATTACTGCGCGGCCTGTCATTTAAAGCTTTTCAGTTCGAAAACCAAATTTGAATCGGGAACCGGCTGGCCGAGTTTTTATCGGCCGATCGTCGCAAAAAACGTTACCGAAAAGACCGACAAGGCCTATGGCGTGACCCGAACCGAGATCGAATGCAGCCGATGCGGATCGCATCTGGGCCTTGTGTTTGACGATGGACCAAAACCGACTGGTTTGAGATATTGTATGAATTCGCTGGCGTTGAAGTTTGAGAAAGCTAATTAAAAAATTATTTCCGGCGAAGGCGAAATATCGAATAAACGACAAGGAAGATGCCAAAAACGACCTCCGATAAACGGCCTGTGCCGTGACCGCTGGGGAGCAAGCCATTCTCGGTTGCGGCGCTAGCTAAAAACCAAATACCGACCAGCAATAACAAGATCCACTTATATCTCATAAAGGCTGTGCAACTACGTCAACCCAACCGCTCAGGTGGGCGGTTCTGACACCTCTTACCAATTGACCTTTCCTTCCTGCGATGTGTCTATCTGAGTGATTTCAACACCTTCGTTATAGAAAAATATCTTCATATTGTCGAAGAGAAACTGGTGTGAGTCGGGATTAGACACATCCAGACCAAAATGGTTGATGAGCTGTTTTTGCTTTTCCTGCCACTCTACCCAGCAGCCTTTGCACATCTCTTGCCCGATTTGCTGTCCGAGTTCGGTTGGAATCGGAGCAAACCCGATCGGTTCCGTCTTTTGATCACAGCGTCCGCATTTAAATTTATCGCCAAATAATGCCATGGGTGGATTTTACCACAGAGAACGCAGAGGATGCAGGGTAATTAAGGCGGAAACACGACCGGTAATGTCTAGGCAGGGATTTTACCACGGAGGTCACAGAGAACACGGAGAAAATAATAAGATGGCGGTTAAGCACACTCCATACCGGACATGTTTCCGCCCTTGGTCCCTCTAGTATACTCTGTGTGCTCTGTGGTTAATCCTCTTTCGCAGCCATGATAGCGGCCAAAACTTCATCGTCAGACGGCTTAAAAAGGCTGACGGCCTGCGCCTTGTGATAGGCGATCTTTCCATCGCCGTCGATGACGACAACGCCGCGGGCCGCACGTCCGGGCAGCCATGATTTCATATCGTAGATTTCCGAAACTTTGCGATCCGTGTCCGCAAGCAATCGTAATGGCAGACCGTGTTTTTCGGCAAATTTGTCGTGCGATTCGACCGAATCCGTCGAGATCCCGACAACCTCGGCCCCTGTCGCCTGATACTCCGACCAGTGATCGCGAACAGAGCAAAGCTGTTTCGTACAAACAGGCGTGTTGTCGCCGGGATAAAAAAGCAAAACTATAGTCTTGCCGCGTTGATCGCTTAGCGTCCAATCGTTTCCGTTTCCGTCAGTTAATGTAAATTCAGGGGCTGTACTTCCTTTTTTCATTTTTATATGCCTTTCTTTGCGTCTCTACAGCTTGGCGGGAAGAATCAGCCCGCAAAGACGCAGAGACGCAAAGTTTTCTATGTGAAATCTCTTATATCCTTAAACGGTTTCTCCGCGTCCGTAAAATCCAGCCGGTAAAAATGGGATGCGCATTCGTATTCCTGCATAAATCCTTCCTCGATGCCGAGGATACTTAGACCTCGCTAAACAGCTCATCCAAATCCCTAGCACCGTGGAGTACACGCACGATTGCGATGTTTCCGGCCCAGAGCCGGTAGAAAATAAGGTAATTTCCGTCGGGAAAGCTGCGTAAACCTTCTTTTAACTCTGGCCGCTCGCGTCCCGCATTTGAATTATCTGCCAGCATCTCAAAGAGATCTAACAATCGATCGTAGAGAGCCATAGCCGCGCCAAAATTGTCTGTCGCAATGTAGGCCACAATTTCATTGATATCCTCGTCGGCCTGGCGGGTAATGATGTACTTAGGCATTTTGCGGTTTCAATTTAAGTAAGCGTTCCTTTACTTCCGCCATCACCTCGCCACCATTTCTAAAGCGTCCGGCCTCAAGATCGTCGATGCCTTTCTGAATCTCGATGCGAAGAGATTCGAGTTTTTTTTCACGCAGCTCATCGCGTTGTTGCAAAAGCCTCAAGCCTTCGCGCACAACCTCGCTGGCTGAATTGTAGAGACCGCCTTTTACTTTCGAGTTGACGATATTTTCTAATTCGGGTGTCAGAGAAACATTCATAATCAGAACCTCAATAGAAAAGATACCATTTATCGCCACCGATAACGATCTTTGTTATTAATCCTGAAAATCTCTAATATCTTTAAACGGCTTCTCCGCATCAGTAAAATCCGGCCGGTAATAGTGTGATGCCGATTCGTATTCCTGCATAAAACCTTCTTCGATACCGAGATCGTTTAGCAGCGAAACCGCGTTGAACCATTCGCCTTCGGAAATGCGGCGGGACAGCAGAATGTAGCGGTCGTCGGTCGCGGCTTTGTTGGTGGCGTAATACTGGGCCATCAGCGAGATAGCGGTTTTGGGCGAGAGTTCGTCGCGTATCCACCGCAGATTTTCTTCGATACCGGCAATGTCGTTCGGCAAAACAAGCAGTCGGATCATCAAGCCGTGTTTTAGCAAACCGTCCTCGCCAAATTGCAGCGAGTCGCCCATCTGTCGGTGCATTTCCTTGATGGCGGCTCGGGCATGTTCTTTGTAATCGCGAACTTTTGAATATTGAAATCCGGCGTCCGAATCGGCGTATTTCAGATCGGGCAAATAGATATCGACAATACCGTCGAGCAGCCGCAAAACTTCGACGGAATCATAGGCATTCGTGTTGTAAACGATCGGCAAACGCAACCCATTCTCAGCCGCGATCAATATCGCCCGGGCCATCTGCGGTGCAAAATGCGTTGGGCTAACAAAACCGATGTTGTGGCATCCCCGATCCTGGAGTTCAAGCATCATCTCGGCCAGGCGTTCGTGGGTTATCTCGTTCTTTTTCTGTGTTTTCCAGGTTTGAGATATCTGATAATTTTGGCAATAGACACAGCGGAGGTTGCAGTTGCCGAAAAAGATATTTCCGGCGCCTTTTGTGCCGGAAAGACACGGCTCTTCGCCAAAATGGGCGGTAAAGCTCGATACGATCGGCAGACGACCGGAATAGCAGGCCGCGATCTCGTCCTTAAGACGGTCGTTGCCGCAGTCTTTTGGACAGACCGTGCAGGAGCCGAGCAGAGCCTCTAAAGCCTCAACTCTTTTTTGCAGTTCCCCCGTCTTCAAGAGTTTCAATAACTTTGCGTCTGAGCCGGCGTTTTCCATGTGCATTATAAATATATTTATTGATTATTTCGGGCGGTGCGAGTTTATTGGCAAGTGCCCATGTAAAATCCATTTCTGCGTTGACTGTCGCGGTCGCCATCCGTGTTTCAAGAATCATCAAAACACAGCCGTAAAATAGGAACATTATCCCCACGATCCCGACCGGTATCGGCAGCCAGCGATAAGTATTAAAAAAAGCGGCGGCGGCGATGGTGACACTGGTCAATACAAAAAAACCGAGACCGTAATAAAATGCTCCCATAGCGCGCTGCAGCAAACGGGCACGACTGGTCACCTTGTCGAGCAGATTTACCACCGCGTCCACACGTTTTTCGTATAGAGGCATGTTGTCCTTGTTTTGGACCACTATCAATTCGCTCAGACGCTGTTCGAGATCGCGAACGCGGTCGACGACACGCCCGAGACGCGTTGAGGTCGACAGAACCAGCGAACCGGTAGCCGACATCATGAGGGTTGGTGTGACCATTGCGGTCAGAAATTCGATTGTCGAAGTCAACGCCCCAGGGTTTATATGTACTATCTCAGAAGCCATAGCAAAATGTTTGGCAGAAACTGGGCGGCAAAATGTCCACTCGGGGCAGGCACACGAGTTACGGTTCGTGTTTCCGGCTGTTTCGCCCTAAAATGACTATATGACCGAAAAAGTGGCAACGCAAGGAACCGTTCAAAATCTGCGGCATACCAGCGAGATATTAAAAACAAATCCGCTGGGCGATCCAAACGTTCGAGATTTGTTTGTCTATTTGCCGCCGGGCTATGAGAACGGCAATGCGCGTTACCCGACCGTTTACTGCCTCTCGGGATTTACAGGGCGCGGCAAAATGCTCCTTAACGACAGCGCTTTTACGCCAAACCTGGCCGAGAGAATGGACCGGCTGATCGCTGCGGGATTGATCCAACCGATGATCATAGTAATGCCCGATTGCTTTACATATTACGGCGGATCCCAGTACATAAATTCGACCGCAACCGGCGATTACGAAGACTATCTGACACGCGAGATAGTGCCGTTTGTCGATGAAAATTTTCGAACCGTTACCGATCCAGGATCGCGGGCCGTGATGGGCAAATCGTCTGGCGGTTACGGGGCCTTAATCATGGGAATGCGGCACGCGGAACAATTCGGACTTATTTCGTCGATCAGCGGCGACGCGTATTTTGAATATTGTTATCCGTCAGATTTTCCAAAAGCTTTTCGCGTGATCAAAGGCGACCCCGAAGCCTTTATGAAGAAATTCTGGAGCGTTGAAAAGAAAGGG
>JBGTCS010000363.1:0-1960 GCA_041748715.1 Pyrinomonadaceae bacterium
TCGCGAACAAATTTTACGCCCAGCTTGCTCGTCAGGTTTGTGACCTTTAGGTCCGGGATCGAGATCGAGTTCCAATCCTTGCCGTCAAAATAGACGATATACCTCCCGCCGGGCGACCAGCTCATTCCAAATCTCTCGCCACGACGCAAAATTTTGCGCGAGCCATCGACCGTATTGACGAGATACTGATCTGAGAGGCCGGGATCGTAATTGTTTTGGAGACGGTATGCCCGGTCGTCTGTACCGATCGCATAGAGCCCATCAGAACGCGGGGTGACGTTCTCCATAGTTGTATCGGCAAGTTGAACGAATTTACTATCCGCTATGTGCCAAACGGCTCGATACGAACGGTCGCGGTCGGCGATCGCTCTGACTTTTTGCTGAGGCTGGACATATTCATCCTTCCAGTGCCACAGATCGACCAGAACGCGTTCCTCGTCAGGGACGGCGTCCTTTGGATCAGGTTCCGGATCGGTCTGGGGAGCACTGCTGATAAACAGGCGGCTGCCATCGTATGCAAAACTGAGCGAGCCTTTTTCGCTGACAACGTGTTCGGGGCGAAAACCAGCGGTCTTTACCGAAACGACCTCGCTCGCCGCCGGCGATGTTCGGGCCCAGTGATAGACCTTAAATTTCGACTGTTTGGCCGCTGCGTCATCCTTGTCGCTGATAAATGCAAGTTGCTTCTGATCTTCGTCCCATGTGAATTTTGTATATTTTCCCGGACCGGAAAGCAGAGCGGTCGGAGCGGCATCGGTTTGGGGCGTAACGACGAACGCACCATTTGACTCCTCCGCCCGAGATGAAACTGCAAAAACCAGCGCCTTGGCATCTTTACTAAATGAATAGTCGAGAACGTCACTAAAGGTGCGTTCTTTTCCGTCGGGTAAATGCCGCAGTATCAGCGTAGTGCCGTATTCTTTCTTTTTGCCAGCCGGCTGGGGAGTTGGAGTCGGTGCGGCCGAGTTTGAATTCGAATTTGCCGAGGCGGCGGGTTCAGGTTTCTTTTCTTCCTTGCCGGGTCCTTTCAGGATCGCGACATAGCCTGAACCATCCTCAGGGACCTGAAAACTCTTAATGTCGTCGACTCGTGTGACCGTTCCGGTCGAGAGGTCCATAATTCCGAGAGCATTTTTAGGGAAATCTTCGGGTTTCTTTTTATCCTTTCGAGCCTTGAGGATCTCCGCTTGAGTCGGCTCGATATTGAAAAAGGCAAATTTGCTGTCTGCGGAAAATACGGGCCGCAAACGCCTTCCCAATGCCGCGAACGCCTGAGCCGCCTCAGGATCGGAAGCATCAGGTGGCGGAGTCGGCGGACGATATCCACGCGGGTGCCGCCATTCTGTCGAGCCCGTCGTACTGCGAACAAATACCTCGCCGTCGCCATCCTGGGGCTGCATGACGTACGCGACAAATTTGCCGTCACGGGAAATCTGCGAACCTTGTAAGCTGCGCCATGAATCGAAATCGTCCGGGCTCAACGGCCGCTTGGATGCTTGGGCCAAAAGGCTGACGACCAAAAGATTTAGGGCTATCAGGAAAGCAACTGCCGTTCGGAAAACCGGTGTCCTGTGCGGACGCAAAGAATCAGCTCGATAAAGAAACATATGGGCTCCTATAGTTTGATTAAATGTAGTTGAAAGGACGAAGTTACCACCACTCTCTTTATTTCTCAAAGAGGCGGGTCAAAATCAATAAGAATTTAAGCCGAGCGGTCGTTTCACGCTAATTACCAGCAGCTTTCAAAGTATGTTGAGAATAAAGCCTATTCGAATATTCCAATCCAATTTGTATCTTTATTTACTAAATAAAGAAAAACAATCAGAGTATGAAACGCCCCAAGCCCGATCGAGATCCAACTCCGCATCTCTTTACGACCGCATGCCGAAAAGAGTGAGAAATAGCTTGTATCATCCGACAGTTCTTCGGTTGACGGCTTTAGAAAGATCTTGGAGCACAG